>JAHFJL010000043.1 GCA_023245855.1 bacterium | reverse complement strand
GTCTTCTTCGATAAAATCTTTGTTGATCCCATATCCCGCGCAATTGATCAACGCTTCCAAATCACTGATTTTCTCTATCTCTGCTTCGAGCTGTTTGAGTTCGTCTTTTTTGGACAAATCCAAAAGCATCGTAGTGATTTTTATAGTTGGAAACAAAACTTTGATATATTTCACAAAGGTCTGCATCTGATTTTTATCCTTAGCTACCAATAATAAGTCATATCATTGTTCTCAGAATTCAGTGGCAAAACCAGCACCAATACCGCTCGATCATCCTGTGATGACCACGGTCCCTTTTCACTTCTTAAGCATATTAAACCACAATATTTAAAATTTTCCCCTTCACATAGATTACTTTTTTTGGCTCGGTGACAATCCATGAAGATATTTTTTCATCTGATTTTGCGAGGTCGAGCACTGCCTTTTCTTCTGCATCCTTACTGATGGTTATCGTTCATCTCACTTTCCCATTTACTTGCACGCCGATAGTGACGGTGTCAGCTACAAGATATTTTTCTTCATACTTCGGTCGTTTCGCTTTCGTGAATACAGAGTATTCGTTCCCTAGTCCTTCCCAAAGTTCTTCTGCGAGATGGGGAGCGAATGGAGAGACGAGAACAATTAAATCTTCAAATGTTTTTTTGTCGATGGTTTTGCAATCGGTCAGATGATTGACTAGGATCATAAGCTGCGAAACGCCGGTATTGAATCTGAACGCATCGATATCTTCAGTTAATTTTTTGATAGATTGATGGAGGATATTGAGAGTCTCAAGGTCCGTAAAGTCTTCAAGTCTATCATGTCCTTCATCGGACTTTATCGACTTTGGACTTTGGACTTTCTGACGTAATGCAATAATTTTTTCAAGGAATTTTTTCACTCATTTGATGCCGTTCGTACTCCATGCGATAGATTGTTCGAAAGGTCCCATGAACATTTCGTATGTCCTTAATACATCAGTTCAGAACTCGTTGATGATATCATCCGGATTGACGACATTTCCTCGTCTCTTGGACATTTTCCTGCCATCTTCTCCCATGATAAGTCATACATAATGATATTCTTGGAACGGTTCTTCATGCGTGATCACCCCGATATCGAACAAAAATTTCTGCCAGAATCTTGCATAAATCATATGTCTCGTGATATGTTCAGCACCACCGACATAGACGTCTACAGTGCCTCGATATTTCTCTTTATCTTTTCAGACTAACGCAGTATCGTTGGTAGGATCCATATATCTGAGCCAGTATCGTGAACTGCCTGCTCGTCCCGGCATCGTGTTGGTTTCACGTTTCGCTATATTTCCATCAGGTAAAGTTACATTCACCCAATCAGTAATATTTGCTAATGGTCCTTCTGCGGTTCCCGTTGGTTCATAGTTCTCTATATCCGGCAATTCAAGAGGGAGATCCTTCTCATCAAGCGGAATAATCTTCATTCATTTTTCATCTTGTCCCTCGTCCCTCGTCCCTCCCGTTCGTAGAACGGGGAATGGTTCCCCTCGATATCTCTGTCTAGAGAAGACTCGTTCCTGCATTTTATAATTCACTTTGACTCCTCAGATTCATTTTTCTGTTAACCGTTTTTGCATCTTCTTGATTGCTTCATCGCTTTCCAATCCGTTGAATTCTGATGAATTCACGAGGATTCATTTTTCAGTATACGCTTGAGGATCCTGTAATTGTCTCCATAACACTTTATTGTTTTCTAGATTGAGATAATTTTCTACTTCTTCTTTTTTTATCCATATTTTATCATGTTTCTTATCTTCCTCTGTATCAATTGTGGTATGCTTATCGCTTGTGAGTTCAAAATATAATCCATGACCAAGAGCATATCTATTGATTCATTTATGTCCTGCGTAAAAATAATTATGGACTTCAAGTCATATGTCTTTTATAAATAGAATATCTTGATATCCTGTCTCTTCTTTGATTTCTCTTATAGCAGCATCCACTATATTTTCTCCTTCTTCACACCCACCAATGACAAACGATTTTCGCAAATGTTCTTTCCAATCAAGACACATATATTCATCTTTTTCTCGATGTTTGATAATAGCATAGACTGTTTTTCTACGAACCGTTTTCGCTTCTTCTCTGATGGCATCCTTTCCTTCTCTTGTAGGAAAAAATGGAGCGATACTTTGTGTAATCGGCAGATTATCCCTCGGGATAATTTCGACATCATGAAAACTCTCACTTTGTTTCGAGCTTTCATTGTGTCTCGAATTATACTTTTTCGCGAACTCAAAATCTCTTTCATCATGTGCAGGTACGGCCATCACAACTCCTGTCCCATATCATACTAACACATAATCAGCGACAAAGATGGGAACTTTTTGCCCATTAAACGGATTGATTGCTTGGATTCATTCTATTCTGATTCCTGTCTTATCTTTTTGTAATTCCGTCCTTTCAAGTTGTGTTTTTTTATTTGCTTGCTCTTGATATTCTTCGATTTCCTTCCAATTATTAATCATTCATCATTCATTTTTCATTTTCTCAAGGAGCGGATGTTCTGGTGCGATGGCTACAAACGACATTCCAAATACCGTATCGATTCTTGTCGTGTAGACGCTGAACTCATAGTCTGAAGGTCATCAGGTCGTAAAGTCTTCAGGTCATTTATTCGACTTTACAGACTTTTGACTTGATTGGCTTTCGACTGTCATTGTAAATTCTGTTCCTTCACTCTTTCCGATTCGGTTTCTTTCTAGGTCTTTCATCGATTCTTCTCGCTTCAAAGTATCTAATCAGCTCAATAATCTTTCTGCGTATGTAGTAATTCTCAATACTCGTTGCTTCATCGGTTTTTGTTCTACGACGCTTGCACATCTTTCGCATTTTCCGTCATCAAGATCTTCATTTGCCAATCCTGTCATACATTTCGGACATCGATTGATTGGCTTGTAGTCTACATACGCAAGACGTTGTTGTTTGCTTGGGTCGGTGATAGGCATCGCTTTTTGTAGTTTCTCATCGTAGTAATGATTGTACATCTGGAGAAATACTCGTTGCGTCCATTTGAAATATTTTGGATCAGCAGTATTGACTAATCTGCTTCGATCATAGGTAGTTCAGAAATTTTCAAGCTGACTGATAAATGTTCCTATATTTTGTTCAGAAACCACTTGCGGTTTCATTTTGTGTTCTATAGCATATTGTTCTGTCCCAAGTCAAAAAGTATCAAACCCCATCGGATGTAAAACATTGAATCCTTCGAGCATTTTCTTTCTCGCAAGACAATCCGTAGCAATATATCCTTTCGGATGTCCTACATGCAGAGCGGAACCAGACGGATACGGAAACATATCCAGGATATAAAATTTTGGTTTAGAAGTATCTTCTTTGACTTTATATAAGTCGGTTTCTTTTCGTTGTTTTTGCCATTTTTTGCTGATCTCTTTTAAGTCCATACTCATAAACGTATAAAAATAAAATGTCTTCTATACTACACAAAAAGCCTTTGCTTTCAATAAAAAGTGAGAGAACTAATTTCAGAGATATTTTATGAGAAGTTTCGATTTACTGTTATGTTTCAAAATCCTCATTGCTTTTTCTTTTATTTGTCTGACTCTTTCTCTGGTGAGATCATAGATGTCCCCGATTTCTTCAAGTGTGATTGCATCCTTACCATTCAAACCAAAAAAAAGTTCAATGACCTCTTTTTGCCTATCGGTAAGGGTATTGAGTGATCTGCAGATATCTTTTTTGAGAGATTCAATCTCAATGTCAGCATCAGGTTTCTTAAATTCAGTGCTTACAATGGTATCTCAGATATTGAGCTCATATCCATCATTATTGCTAAGGGGTTGATCGAGAGAAATGACGTGTTTATGATCATCTATAGTATCCTCTATATTTATTTCTAAGAATTCTGCTATTTCTTCACGACTCGGTTGTCTTTCAAGTTTTTGTTCTAGCTTTTGTGTCGCATCATAGATTTTTTTTCCAGATCATATCTTATTTAAAGGGAGTCTGATGGGTCTTCATACTTCAGCAAGTCCCGCTAAAATAGATTGACGGATCCGCCATACCGCATACGAAATAAATCTAAATCCTCTTTTCTCATCAAATCTTGGAGCAGCTTTGATAAGCCCTAGATTCCCTTCATTGATCAGATCAGGAAGCGGAAGTCATTGGTTTTGATATTGCTTAGCTACAGATACGACAAATCTCAAATTAGCCTTGCAGAGTTTTTGCAGAGCTTTTTCATCTCATTCTCTTATTTTTTGCGCTAATTCAACTTCTTCTAATGCATCAATCAGATCTTCACGACTGATTTCTTGAAGGTATTTATCCAGTGACGCATCATCACGATTGGTGATGCTTTTTGTGATTTTAAGTTGTCTCATTATTCTATTTCAGATTAAAATTTCATAACAACCTGCCTAGTGTAGATATTTACAAAAAGATGTCAATAGATACTGTAGATATTAGGTCTGTATGATTTTATTCTCCCGGTATTTTGTATTGAAAAAAATACATTAAAAACTAAGAATTAAGAGTTAATACCTAATAATTAAAAGTAGAAGATAGTCCGTTCCGTTTCATAGTCGTTCCATCATTTATACGTTTTATCGTTTTATCGCCATAGTTTGTCGAGAAGAAGAAAAAAAAAGAACATCGTCCTAAATAAATTCAAGCTTGGAATCAGTCTCACAATCTTGTGATCGCTGTTTTTCTTTTCGCTCTATTTTGCGGGAGGTTCTCCTGTGCTCACATTTCTCAATACGTATGCAAGCATCGCATTCGGAGAAGTGGGGCTGTACGTTTTTTTTGCATTATGTTTTTTTGTAGGGATTGCAATCATGGCGAGAGGATATCTGATGAAACTTCTTATCAGACAATTTATCATCGTTATTATCATCATCTCCGCAGTTATTAATTTCCCTATTATCGACTGAGATGTCACGAAATACGAAAAGCTTGGGGGATATATTTCTTGGCCGTTGATCGCTTTGTTGCAGCTGATGTTCTGATGAAAATCAGTAGCTACGAAAGCGTTTATCATCATCTTGCTGATTCTCGCAATCGTATGGATCTTGTATTCATTCAATTTTTCACTTCCCAATATCAGCCTCAAATCAGAAAATAAGCCAAAAACTTCAAGCTTTAAGCCAAAAACTAAATATGACGAGGAGGAAGACGAGGAAGAGACGTCTTCCAAAGAGGAGAAAAAAGAGTTCTGACAGCCGGTTTCTCGTTCGCTTATCAAATCGCTCATCAAAGATAAGATTCAAAGGAAGATCGAAGAAAAAGAACAGATCAAAGAAAGGAAATTGAAACCGATGATCAATTTTTCAGGAGAAAAGCCTACTTTCAATATTAATACTATCGAGTTAAGCCCAGATCAGACCGTGACTATTGATGAAACGTTCTTGATGGAAAAAGCCAAGGCATTGCAAAATAAATTATTGGAATTTAATGTGCCGATCATGATCGAGTGATTCGATATCGGGCCTTCCATCGTACAAATCAGGATCAAACCCGATGAAGGGATCAGACTCGCTATGATTGAATGATTGACCAATGATATCTCGCTTTCCCTCAAATCCAAATCAGTGAGGATCATTGCGCCTATCCCAGGCACCGATTGTGTGGGTATCCAATTGCCAAATCCGAAGCCAGTTATGGTGCGTCTCGGTGATGTATTATGATCCAATGAATTTGCCAATGATATGAAAAAATCCGACAATAATCTTGCGCTTGGAAAAGCGATTGACGGAGCGGTAGTCATCAAAACCCTAGAATCTATGCCGCATTTGCTTGTTGCTGGAGCGACAAATTCTTGAAAATCTGTCGGAGTGAATGATTTCATCTTATCGTTGATGTACCAAAACACCCCTTCTGAACTGAAATTCCTGATGGTTGATCCGAAACAGGTGGAATTGGAATTGTATGCAGGACTTCCTTACTTATTAGCTCCGATAGTCTCCGAGCCGGAAAAAGCATTAAAACTCCTTAAACGGACCGAACATGAAATGGAGAGAAGATATGGAGTGCTCAAGGAAGCGAGAGTAAAAAATATCGATGAGTACAATAGCAAAAAACCGCCAGAAAAAATGTTTCGTATCGTATTCGTAGTCGACGAGCTTGCATCTATGATGCTTTCAAAAGCCAAGAGAGACGTAGAAAATTGCATCACGCATATCTCAGCCAAAGCACGTGCCGTAGGTATCCACCTTATCATCGCTACACAAAGACCATCGGTTGATGTCATCACCGGACTCATCAAAGCAAATATGCCGACAAGAATAGCATTTTGAGTGGTATCGGAGATCGATAGTAGGACGATCATCGGAAGAAAATGAGCGGAGACATTGCTCGGTAAATGAGATATGCTCTACATAGACCCTTCAACGAAATCGCCGGTCAGAATACAGGCGCCATTCATCTCCACAGAAGAGATAGAAAAAGTTGTGATGACGCTCAAGACAAAATATATGGGGGGATTGACGGAAGAAGATATCTACAATCAGGAGATAGTGAGTTTGCTAGAAAATAAAATGGAAGCAGGAGAACAGCTGTTCTCTAGCGGAGGCAATGACGATGATGAGCTCGTTGAAAAAGCGATCCAAGTGATCTCACAGACAAGAAAAGCGTCAGCTACCTTGCTCCAAAGAAAGCTTGGTGTAGGATTCGCTCGTGCAGCCAGGATTATGGATATCTTGGAAGAGAAATGAGTGATTGGTCCACAAGACGGCGCTAAACCAAGAGATATATTTATGTAGAAACTAATGAATAATGAATGATGAATAATGAATAATGAATAATCCTTCGACTTACGCGGAGGACAAGTGATGGACTTCTTTGATTAAAAAAATCTTAAATAAAAAGATACCAATATTGTTAGTTGTTAGTTATTCACTGTTAGTTAAATAGTTATTCACGGTTAATTAAAACTTATATCACAATTATTATATTTGGCAAGTAAATCTGGTAATAAAAAGCCAGATTTTTTGTTTTATTCGTTATTGGGGGTATAATTAACATAAAGCGGAAAGCGAAAAGCGAAAAGTAGAAAGCTTAAAGCTTAAAGCTGAAAGCGGACAGCTTAAAGCTCAAAGCTTAAAGCAGAAAGAATAAAGTAGGAAGCAGGAAGCGAAAAGCGAAAAGCGAAAAGCGGGAAGCAAAAAGCCTTGAACCTTTCACCTTGTTCCTTGTCCCAAATTAGTCCCTTGTCCCTTTCCCCCAGTTATCACCTTTTACCTACTACCTTATACAAATGTCCTTCACAAACAAATCACTCCAACCAAGAAGCAATATGGGTTTCCTCAAAGGGATGACTATCTTTTTCCTCTGAGCATCTTGCGTACTTTTCATCACGAACGGATTTGATATCACTCCTATCGCGAAAAATGCGGTAGAATATATCCAGTCGATATTTCTGACTACAGATGGAAGCAATACAACACCCACAACGATTTCGTTGGATGGAGCAAATGGAACGATAACCGCTTCTACAGTAAGTGGATCAATTGTGTGTATTGGAAATGTTTGTAACTCAACATGGCCAGTAGTATGAGGTGCAACCTGAGCAATGTGAGCAACCTGAGCTATATGAGCAACGGGAGCAGATTGAATTTGAGAATGAAGCTGATTGTGGTCTACATGAATCGCTTCTAGTATCAACTATATGATATGAAATGTAGGGATTGGAACGACTGGTCCTGCACAAAAACTTGATATAAATGGATGAATAAAAATATGAACCTATGCTAGTGCTATGAGTCATACATTTACTTTATCTTCTTCTGATTATGATTATTGACCACCAGCTTTACCACAGTGTTCTTGTGATGTGAATCCTAATATCAACGATTGCGGTCCTTCTTTTATAGCTCCAACATGAGGTCCAGACTGTTGGGATTATAACTCTAATGATCCTGATTATTTTGTTTATAGCTATTATAGCGATGCTGGTCCTTCTATAAATTGTACGGTTCCTTGAACAATAATATATGATTCAAATAAATTTTATTGATGTGTTTGATTACTTTGGAAGGAATTATATACGCCCGCAGTAATACCCGGTGGAATTGCTTGAAATATCCAGTTCAATAATTGAACAAATTTTTCTGGAGGAAATGATTTGTTTTGGAATAGTACAACTAAAAGATTAGGAATCGGAACAAATAATCCACAAGCTGAACTCCATGTAGTTTGATCTAATGGAGTAACAATGAATCTAGAATGATCAACTGTACAAAGAATACAATTTATGAGTGGTTGAGTACCCAGTGGGACAATTCAAAATTCTACTAATCCATGATGATGGTTCGGATTATGAACTATAGATTTGAGATCGATATCGTTTATAGTAAATAATCTGATAAAAATGGTAATATCAGCTACGGGAAATGTAGGAATCGGAACAACTACTCCAGCATATCTGCTTGATGTAAATGGAACAGGTAGATTCCAAAATTCATTACTAGTGCTTAATGGGAATGTAGGAATCGGAACAAGTACTCCATCAGCAAAACTTGAAGTAAATGGAGGTGCTAAAGTAAGTAATTGAGGATTAAGTGTCGATAAAGGCGCATATTTTTGAATTGATGAAGTAAATTCAGCATTTGTTGTTGATGATAGCGCAAATGGCACGCATCCGATACAAGTTGATAATGATACTCAACAGGCAATATTGTTTGATAGTCTTAATTTTTGATACAATGTAGGAATTGGAACGTCTACTCCAGCTTATAGACTTGATGTATTAGGTGTCGGTAGATTTACAAGTAATCTATTGGTTAATGGCAATGTAGGAATCGGAACATCTAGTCCATCCACAAAACTAGCAGTAGCTGATAATATCTGACTTATTTCAGTAACACCTGCAAAATTATTGAATACAATGTCAATGATCAATATAAATAGTAATCCTTCTGCATGAGCAACAGGTTTAATATTATGAAATCTGAAAATCCCTGGTCTATTTGATATTTCAATGTTAATGACCCATGGTATATTTGGTATATATTATGATTGAGATCAAAACAATCCAAGAGTTACAGTACTTACATGATGAAATGTAGGGATCGGAACATCCACTCCTACAAGTAAATTTGATGTAGCAGGAAGTATATGAAGTATTCTTATGCGTCCAGGAGAAACTAGTGATTTTTTACCAGATTCGTATATAACTATACATGGTGGTTCTTCTACACAAAGTGGTTTAATACTATGAAATATAGGTTTTGGTGCTATAGATATATCTCAGATAGCAAGTCCTAGTGGACCTCTTGGGATATATGCGTGAAATTTTGCTACTGCAAGAATAATAATAAATACATGATGAT
>JAHFJL010000042.1:6007-9631 GCA_023245855.1 bacterium | reverse complement strand
TATTTTTTTAATATAATATCAAAATCAGTGACAGCTCCTGTACACGTAAGATCGAGTTGTTTATTGCATCTTTTTTTGATTAATTTTTGCAATGGAATGATAATTTTTCCTGTCATTTCATTCTTATTTTTACTATAGCTTGAAGGAGAAAATTTTTTATTATGTATAGATTTGCCTAAATTATTGGAGAGGATATCCATGATTTCTATGGTACCAGATTGGGTAGGGATATCGTCATGAGTCACTTTTTCTCCATCAATATATATTTTTTGATCAATAGTATCAAAAATAATACCATCAGGCAAATTTTCTATGATCTTTTTATGATACCCTACGATATTGTTTTGGGTGCAGCATGCACGAAGAACTACACTATCTTTTGTGATATATTCAGAATAGATATTCTTATCGATATATTGTTCTATTTTTAAGACTTCATTTGATATGCCATCAATCCAAGAGAGATATTGGAAATTTGCAGTAGTGCATCATCACTCGATAAGTTTTTGTAATACCTTTTCTAAGGTTTTTCTGCTTTTTTGCTTCTTGGTTACAAAACCGAATGACCCTCATTGTTTAGCGCTTGATATAGGCATCAGTCATAATTTTTCATCTTCAAAAGTCTTATTTTTGTCAAACAGATAAGCGATTTCCCTAAACAAAGTGATATAATTTTCTGAAATAGCTTGAAATGCTCATATTTTAGTTATGGTAGCTATAAAATTATTAAGAAATTCATCATTATTTGATGTTTCTCGGGTTGTAAAAGCAGTGTGTATCATCTTAAAATACAAAAAATTCATAGCTTCAATACATGGAAATTCCTTTGATGGAGGTTCGGAAAAATATTTTAAGAGAGTATTGTATTCATTTTTTAAGATATCATAATTTTCAATGAGATAAAATTCATTATAAAATCCACTAAAATTTATGATGCCATAATCTATCGTATGATCATCTACGGAGAGGTTAGTAAAAACATTCCCATCAAGAGAAAAATAATCAGAATAGAATTTTTGAATATTTTTTTGATTAGTAAATCACAAAGCGGGAGCTAATCAGATATTTGGGGCCATAGCAGCAAATATTCCAGTTCCATTGATATGATTTTTTAATTTGGGCATTACATTTAATATAAAGATATCTTTTGCAAGATAATAGATATCTTCAAATGGTTTGGATACCGTAAATTGTTTATAATCGCATAACATTTCCTGTGAAACTTGTCCGGAAAGAATATATAGAGTAAAAGATTTGAGGAGTGCAATGACTGCAGAAAAAAGGATTCATGTTCATCTCTCAGTCTCAGAAAAAATATTCATTTCAACGCCATCAGTGATTCAATAGCGTACAAGATAATCCTTGAAACTATCCTCAAGCATTTTAGTGAATTCATTGCCGATGACTTTTTTACTGGGATGTGTTTCAAATGTTTGTGTAGATGATACAAATTGTGTTACGTTTCCAAAAGTGACGGTAGGATCATTTTTTTTTAGAGTAAAGCCCAAATAGAGTTTGGTAGGTATTTTTTGGCAAAAATGCATTTTTAGTCATTCGAAATAAGGGATATTTCACCGATTGATGACGTTAGGGGCACTCACTACAAGATTATTATGCAGAAAAAAATCCTTATAGATAGGTTCAAAATTCTTTTTAAGACTTTCAGAATTCATTTGAATCAAGTTTTTCATAGGATTGATAACGATAAATATTATACAAGCAAATGTAACGTTATCATATCATGGGTATCTTTATAAGAAAATCGTTCGTGTAAATGAATAAGAAAGTTATTGAGAATGTATAGGTTCTGTCTATCTTCTTAAAAATTCTTAATACCCACTTATAAAAAATATCTATAAAAAGTCAATAGAGTTTTTTTACATCATTCTTCTAATGATAGAAAGAGGGAGAGAGCATTTATTAAGAATAAGATCAAAATCAACTATATTTCCTGTGCAAGTAATATCTAATTTTTGATTGAAATGTTTTTTCGCTAGCTGTTGAAGCGGTAAGAGAATCTTTCCTGTCATATCATTTTTGCTTTTGCTATAACTGGATGAGGGCAAATCTGCATTATTTACAGTTTTGCCTATATGCTGCAATAATATATCGAATATTTCGACAGTTCAGGACTGAGTAAATAAATCCTTATGTGTAGCTTGTATGCCATTGACAAATACCTTGCCAGAAACTGTATCCAAGACAATGCCTTGCGGAAGATTTTTGAGGAGACCAGCATAATTGTTTATGATTTTTGTTCCATCGCAGCATTCCAAGAGAGTGCTATCCTTTTTGATATATTCAGAATAAAAATTTCTTTCGATATCCTGTTCTACTTTCACAGCATCATGAGAATATCCATCTATCCATGAGAGATATGAATATTGTGCTTTTTTATGCCCTAGTTCTCTTAATGATCAGATGAGTTTTAGGATCATTTCCCTGCTTCTCTGATAATGGGAAAAAAATGAGAAATTTGATCATAATTTCATGTTGGAAATAGGCATCAGTCATATCTTTTCATTTACAAATTGTTTGTTTTTTTCAAACAAGAAAAGCATATCAACGAACGCTTGCTTATCTTTTTCTATAAAAGCGGTAAACAATCCATTATTCTGAATCGTATCTATGAAATCATCCGAATATTTTTCATCTCCGGGATGAGAGAGAATATTTTTCCATATTTTGAGAAGCTGTGTATAGAGATCATTGGCGATATCTATAAACGGAAGCGGTGTTGCATAAGTTGTCTTGATAGTATTATAGGATTCATCGATACAGATATTCGCACAAAACGGTCTAAAATGTACGATACCATAATCCATTTTTGGGTAATCGATCTCATTTTTGAGATTAAAATAATCAAACATGCTGATATTATTTTTCAAAGATGCTTTGCCTTTGATATCATTCTTTAGAGTTTTATTTTCCAACATTCATATCACAGGAAATTCGCTTGTTATCATAGTCGCAAAAGCTGTAGTTCAAATACTATCGATTCATAGCTCTTGAAGCATCTCTTCAGCGAGAGTATAGATATCTTTAAATGCTGAAGACATTCTAAATTCATCAGGAGCGTTGATGAGTTTCAAATCCGTCTTACTGGAAATAAGGTAGGTAAGGAAAGCGAATAAAACCGCCAATAAGCCACAAAAATCCGTACCGTGATCGTTTTCATTTTCTGACAATACATTTATTTCAAGTCATTTGATATATCAAAATTCCAGCAACTTCTTTTTGATTATTTTTTGGAGTTTATATACGTTAAGACACAGGACTTCTTGTCATGATTTAGTTTGGAATTCACTCTCATATTGATTGAAATACGTGACATTATTGATGATAATATCGGTATGGGTATCAGATATATTTATTCCCAAAAACATCTTAGTGGGAATCTTCTGTTTTATTCTCATATGCACATATTTCTTATTGAGGATATTTCACCAAGCGATAACATGATTGGCGCTTATCACAAGTTTATTATGTAAAAAGAAATCTTCGTATATTTTAGGAAAATGTTTTTTAAGATTTTCTGATCTCATTTGGAGTCTGTTTTCCATAGTGATATCTAGTGAGTGAAATAAAGGATTGCTATCTGATAAACGTTATTTTTCTAAATAT
>JAHFJL010000042.1:0-5907 GCA_023245855.1 bacterium | reverse complement strand
TAAGATACGCAATGATGAACAGATTTTTACGTCATCACAAAAAAACTATTCAGTTTTTTCAGCATCAGGAGCGGAATCTGCCATAGAAATAGTATTTGATAGGTTTTTGCTTGTCTCATACCTGCCTATAAGATCTCAAGTGATATTTGATTTCAATTCATTTTCATCGATCTTGATCGGTTTGCAGTTTTCTTTTTCCCTTTCATCAAACAAGTATTGATCCTGCAAGACACATTCAACCTTACCATCCAAAAACGTATCCTTATCCTTGATGATATCTGTTATGATGCTATATATATTTTTTCATTTTTTTATGACAGGCTGCAGCTTGAATATCAGATAGCTTTTTTCATTGAATTTAAGTTTTTTCCTCATAGTTCTCTCGTCACGACGATAGAGAGTATTGGCTCTATTCAAGAGATATGTTTCATAGCTCATAGGAGAATTGACTCCATTCTGTCTGATTGCTAATCAAATGGCGGTGAATAATCATTGCACTAAAGCTAATTGCATTTGAACGATAGAAACATGATCTCATTCTATTTTTATGGATTCGAATTTTGGGAAAACAAATTCTATCTTAAACAGGTTATTGCCGAGTATTTCTATCTTTTTTGCAAATACCTGATCCTCTTTATATAAGGTACCAAGTATTTCCCGTACTTCAGGGGTCATTTCTATGATTCTTCCAATGTCGACGTTCATTTGTTGGAGAAATTCTTTCTTTTTATTGATCTCTTCGATACTTATGGGTAATTCTTTTTTATCTGATCATTGAATTGAATTTGGCATTTTTTGTTTATGTTTACGAAATAAAAACAATATTTATTTCAAATAAATAACAAATAAGTAACAAAAAACATAATAAAATCAACTTATTAGAATAAAATTTATTGTATTTATATGCATAATATATTATATATAGTTGTTTTATATAGAAAATAAACAAATTATGTTGACAATAAATAATTTTTAATTATAAAAGGAAGTCAAAAAAATCAAAAAAACATCAGATTTTTTTATTTTTATCAGATCGTTTTATATGTATCTGCATATCTTATCGCCTAATGGATTTTGCATATCGCATTCTGAAGAATGAGACAGGGATTTTTCCGATTCAAATTTTATAGAGATTGAACCCTGTAATAAGATACGTGAAGAAATAAGAAATAAAAATATCATCGATATCAGTGAATGTTTATTATGTACAGAGAATTGCAATTTCAAGATCAAACTACAACAACGGAAAAAACATAGGGAAGAACTTGATATATTGAACAAACATTTTAGCATAAAATAATGGAATTATATGTATTTTGTTTTGAGATCAGAAAAAAACCTATCAAGTGATTAACGCTTAATCACTTTTTTTATATGAATCACTGGACAACAGGGTATGATTTTTAAAGATTCTATCATAGAATACTATAACCAGGATAGCCAATACGGTGGACACAATAAATATATTTTTGCCTAGGGTGAAAAATCAGATCAAAAGAACTATTGTAGAGAGTAGTATAGAATAGAAACTTGCATTTGAAGAGATTTTTTTTGAAAACAATCCTGCAAAGATAGCAGGCACAAAAAGCAAAGCGAGATAAGAACTCAATAAAGTTAATGTAATGATATCTGGGACAAACAATGCTACAACCAAACACACCAATCAAAAACACATCGTCATGCCTCTTGCTAAGAGCAGTGATTTCTTTTCAGTAATATTTTTGGTTGCAAAAAGCAATCTATAAGTAATAGTCGATCACGATGTGAGGAGAATATCAAGAGAAGACATAATGACAGCAAGGATGCAGGAAAATCATAAACCGATAAGCCATGTATTGGGAAGGATTTTGTTCATCAAAGAAAATACGATCATATTTTTATCCATTCATGGCAACAGCACGGAAGAAACCAATCACAAGAAAACAATAATCAAAAGCAGAATTATCAAAAACGGTAAAGACAAATAAAAAGATTTTTTAGCGACATGTTCATTTTTAGCGGAAAGGATTCTTTGTCGATGTGTGGTATTTGAAAGATAGATAAGTCAACCAAATATCATGGATCACACTAAAAATCCTGCACCGCCAAATGCAAAAGGATGTAAATGTCATGAAGGCAGATGGGCAAACAAAGCGGTAAATCCTCCTACATGTTGATATCAGAGTACCGCCATGATCACAAATACAGCAACGATGACCCAAAATTGAAAAAAATCTACAATAAGATCTATTTTTAATCCTCACCTAGCAGTGTACAGCAGAGTAAGTCACACAGCTATGCATAAAGCGACATAATGGTTTACACCTGCCAAGACACTAACCAAATAGCTGATTCCCATGATTTGTGCTGTAGTCCGTACGATAAGCAGCACGAATTGCAAAATCAGAACTAAGGTCTGATTCTTTTTATCAAATCTGACTTTAAAAAAATCTACGACACTATAGATTCCATAGGTATTTCCTATCGCTACTATTTTTGGAGCCAAAAATGCAAGGAGTAAAGCGCCAAACACAAAAGAAAGCATAGCTGTGATTCAATAGGATATTCCAGAGTCATAAATAGCAGCCATAGTGGAGATGACAGCACCGGCTCATATTATGCTCGCGACATGAGAAAACGTCAACAACCAAAGACTTGATGATTTATTATTCAAATAATATTCTTTAAGAGATTCTTTCCTAGAAAAAAACCAGGCAATGAAAAATATGATTATAAAGTACAATAGGATAACAATATACATAGGATTCATAAAAAAAAATTAAAATAAATTTTATTTATGCTTCCATTCTAGCAAACAGATACGTACCTACGATAAGACATATAATTGATATACTGGTCAATACGATAAAATCATGAGAAATACCATAATAACTGACTCCCGTCAACGCTCATCTGATCCCATCTACTCCATACGATAACGGATTAAAGTTCGCTACTATTCTCAATGCCGGTGGAAAGTTATCTATCGGAAACAATGCTCAAGAAAGGAAAAATATGGGCATCACAAGAAAATTCATCACGAGTTGGAATCCATGCATGTCATCCATCTGGGAAGCCAATGCAGTTCATAGAGCAGTAAAAAGTATTGAGACCAAAAACATAAATCCAAGCGCTACCATAAGGATTCACCAGTTATCAGGCCTAAATCATATGGCAAGAGAAATTCCAAGCACTAATATTCATTGAAAAATAGCAATACTGGCACCGCCCAATGTTCTTCCTATCATGATATTCAATCTCGATACCGGAGCCACCAATGTTTCTTTAAGGAATCCGAATTGTTTATCTCGGATGACCTCGATTCCCGCAAAGAGCGAAGTGAAGAGGATGCTCATACAGATGATTCCTGGTGCCAGAAATTCGATATAATTGCCGCCTCCAGCTTTTTGATACATGGGACCGAAACCGAATCACAAAGCTACAAGAAAAAGTATCGGCTGTCCCAATGAACCGATGATCCTTGCCTTGGACCTAAAATATCTTTTGATTTGCCTCATCCAGAGGACATAGATTGTCATCATAGTACTACATGATTATAAATGATAAATGAGAGATGATAAATTTTAAATTTCAACTTTTAAATTTCAAATTTCAACTTTAAAATTTTAAATTTCAAATTTTAAATACTATCTTCTGAATCATCCTCTGCCAAAAGTAGCAGCAGGTGCCTCTTCACGGATATCCTTCCCGGTAAGCTCCAAAAACGCTTTTTCCAGACTATCGGTTTTCGTCTGAGCCTTCAACTCAGAAGCGGTTCATTGAGCGATGATTTTCCCGTGATCGATAATAGCAATCCTATCAGCTATTTTTTCTGCTTCTTCCATATAATGAGTAGTGAAAAATACCGTAATATTCTCTTTCTGATTCAAATTTTTGATGTGTTCTCGCATGTGATTTCTGGTCTGCGGATCCAATCCAAGTGTAGGTTCATCAAGAAAAAGAATTTTTGGATGATGCAAAAGTCCTCTCGCCATCTCCAATCTTCTCTTCATTCCTCCAGAAAATTTTTTAACCTGATCATCTTTCCTTTCCCAGAGATCGACAAATTTGAGAAGTTCCTCTATTCTCGGTTTCCTGATTTTTTTTGGAACACTATACAAAAGACCATGAAAATTCATATTTTCGTATGCGGTCAATTCATCATCAAGACTAGGATCTTGAAATACAATACCGAAGGATCTTCTGATCTGATCCTTTTCACTGAGATCATGCCCATTGATTTTAACTGCACCGCTTGTGGGATGCAATATCGTCGTCAATATTTTTATTGTAGTGGACTTTCCTGCTCCATTAGGGCCGAGAAACGCAAAAATTTCCCCTTTCTTCACTTGAAAAGAGATATCATCTACTGCAACGATATGATGATTAAATTTTTTTGTAAGATGTTTGATATCAATAATCATCAATATTTTTTGTGGAATAATAAAACATACAACACAAAATATGTTATATATTTTACTACTCGTATCTCAAGGCTTCGATAGGTTTGAGTTTGGAAGCTTTATATGCCGGATATATTCAAAAAACAATACCCACCAACACAGAAAATCATACGGCCATGAAGAGAGATTGGACAGTTATCACTCATTGAATAACACTCTTTAATGCAAAAACTATAATATAACTCGCAGCTATTCAGATGATACCTCCTATCAGACACAGAACCAAAGATTCGCAAAGAAATTGAAGAATAATATCTCTAGTTTGAGCACCTACGGCTTTACGGATTCAAATTTCACGTGTTCTTTCCGTAACAGAAACAAGCATGATATTCATTACCCCGATTCATCATACAATAAGCGCAATAGCAGCGATAGAAGAAAGGAATAATTTGAGGGTATTAGTAACGGTAGTGATTGTGGCTACCACATCTGCCTGATTGAGAATATTGAAGTTTGCATTTGCAGGATCAGATATATTAAAATGTTTCAAAAGTGTATCAGTGATGATAGTTTTGGTTTGATCTACCAAGTTGGGTTGAGTCACGGATAAGGCAATATCAGAAAGATATTTGGTTCCGAACATTCTCTCTTGTGCAGTGCTCAAAGGTATAAATACTACATCATCAGCATTTCAAAATCACTGAGTGCCTTTAGCTTTCATAATCCCAATAACGGTAAGGATGGTATTGCCTACACGGATATCCTTTCCTATAGGATTTTCCGATCCAAACAATACGGTTGCAGTATTAGATCCGATTACTGCGATCTTATCAGCATTATCCATATTGCTTTGAGTGATGAACGATCAAAATTCAACTGCTGAATCACGTACATCGAGATAAGAAGGAGTCACTCCATAAATAGTCTCTTGTGCATTATTAGATGTATAGATGACTTGTTTTCTGGAATTATATTCTGGAGAAACCAATCTTACATTAGGGATTTTACTGACAAGATCAGCTTCTTGCAGTGTAAGTACATTTTGTGAACCCAATCATCATCATGCTCATCTCACATTAGTCTGTCTTGATCATCCAGGAGCAATAGTCAGAAGATTAGTTCATAACGTTTCGATATTAGAGAGAATGCTATTTTGTGCACCTTGTCATAATGCCAATAAAACAACTACAGAAAGAATTCAGATAATGATACCCAAACTACTCAATCGCGATCTCATCTTATTCGATTTAAATGAAATCAATGCATTTTTGACATATTCTCGTACAGACATGAGCTATCATAGCATTAAATAATAAATGTATCATTTTCCCCTTTCTACTTGTCCCTTGTCCCTTTACCCTTTCCCCTTTTTTTCTTATCTCTTCACCGCATGTTTCTTATCCTTTTCCTTTCCATCAATAGTGAATTTTTCTATAAGGCCATCTCTGATATGGATATTATGTTTTGCATATTTTGCAATATCTGATTCATGAGTTACCATGACTATGGTTTTTCATTCCTTATT
>JAHFJL010000070.1 GCA_023245855.1 bacterium | reverse complement strand
TGATATTCACAGCACCTCTTGGGTATATCATCAAAGTAATTGTATCCAATACCCTTTCAGTAGAAGATGTATGAATATTTTACAGCGTCATAGGATTAGTGACGCTTTTATCAGTCTATCATGATCTCGGACTCACAGAAGCGTTGCAATATTTCTTACCGAAATATCGGATAGAAAAAAAACATAATCAGTACAAAACCATCATATATATAACAATAGCCGCTCAAGTATTTTTTGGAGTGATAATAGCGTTCCTGCTCTACAACTGAGCGGATCGATTAGCGATACATCATTTCAAATCTCCACAAGCAGCAGGGATTCTCAAGCTCTTTTGCCGATATTTTCTAGGGATAAATTTCATACAGCTTTTCAGTTCTATATTCAAAGCATTTCAAGATGTTATCGGCCAAAATTTTACCGATCTTTCTAGGTTACTTGGGACACTTATTTTCACTCTATTTTTTCGGTTCAATCATCAGCTTACGCTCTATTCTTTTGGATTGGCTTGGATATTTTGAGTAGGTATCGCATTACTTGTGTCATGACTTATTTTTATCGGCAGATATAGGCAGATATTAAATAAAGGTAAAATCGTTATTGATAGAGAGACCATTTCCAAACAATTCAAATATGCATTCCGGGTATTTTTAGGGATAAACGCTGCTAGCTTTTTAGGGCAAGTGGATCAGCAATTAGTGATAAATTTTCTCTGAGCTAAAGCAGCAGGATATTATACAAATTTTCTGACGATATTCGCTGGATACCTAGTTATAGTATGACCGATACTTAACTTCATCTTTCCTCTCGTCACAGAGATGATTGCAAAAAATGACAGTAAAAAACTCATTCTATTTCAAAATATCTTGTATAAATATTTTTCCGTATTTGCTCTAAGCTGTTGAGCATTGCTTTTTGCATTCGGTCCGGAATTTGCTTCAGTATTCTTTGGGACAAAATTCGCTTATTCATGACAACTTCTAAGCTATTTGGCACGGTTTCTCCCCATCAATATGTTATTCAGCATCAATTTTAGTATCTTGGCAGGTATCGGTAAGGTCAAAGAAAGGATGAAGATTCTTGGTCGAGCATTGGTGGTAAATGTATGTTTAAATGTAGTATTGATACTTGGATTTAAAATAGGGATTCTAGGTGCTGTCATATGACTTATCGGATGATGGATAGTATTATTCCTATTGAGTTACAAAATCATAAACCGTCATCAAAAGATTGATTTTGATTGGCCGTTTTTTCTCAAAAATTTTGGGATAGTAACTTGTATAAGTATCGTCTTCTTGTTTATAAAATGAACTTTTTTCATTGCTAGCAATGCAGAAAGATATCATAATATCCTTTGGTTAGCAATATGCAGTATAGGTATGTTCTGAATATTGATTCTAACAAACATGACATCAGTAAAAGCATTGGTACATGAAGTCAAACAAATAAGAAAAACTCATTAGGGAAAATTAATTATTTCTAATTTTTACAAATGATCCCTATGTACTGGTAGAATATTGCCAACAATATCAGCCGAAAAAATGAAATATTATGATTAATTGATGATCATTTTACGGACTAATATATATTAACCAGATTTAGTAGGTGAAAAATGAAGAATCCTTACTTTTGAGTCAGATCTAGTTAATCATCAAATTTTACAGAAATTTGACTACTTATGCTCATAAACTATAGATTTATCAATTTATAATTGTATATGAATAAGAAAATATTGTATATTAAAGCTCAAGGATTAGGTGACATGATTGGAGGTCTCCCCTTTCTGGTTGAACAAAAAAAAATATGAAATACCGTATATCAGACGTTCTATGATATGATACACATCAATAAATGAGTCAATAAACTCAGTAAAGAACAACAGGAAAAATATAAAAAATACCCAATGTATGGATGATGGCATCATATTCTCAAAATGATACAAGAACAATGACTAATCAAAGATATCGTCATTATCCCTCATGGTTTGCGGAATCTTATTTTATTCTTTTTTCGTAATTTTAGGAAGTACGATGAAGCCGTTATTCCGATCAAAACAAAAGCAGCACAACTGCTATGATGGATTTTAGCAAAGAAAAGTCGCACTATTTTTAATGATACCAACGATACAAGTCACTATAGGATTCTTGCAGATGGAGAGCATCAAGGTAAGTGTCCAGCATTACATGAATATAATCAGTACTTTTCTCTACCACAAGAAAAGGTAGAATTACCAGATCATTTTATTGCTATTTTTCCTAGCATCTACGAAAGAAGCCTTGAAATGAAAGATTGGATTGATATTCTCCATCACTGTAGAGATAAGTGATATCAAGTTATTATTGTATGATGAGAGAGAGAGCAATGGTTTATACATGAACTCAAAAAACATAACGCATATGACGGAATTATAGACTATATGGCAAAAACTTCTCTCTGACAAATGGCATATATCCTTGCTCATGCCAAGGTATGTATATCAGGCAATGGATGACCTATGCGAATTGCTAATCTTGTAAATGCCTATTGTATCAATATTCATACTACAAGTGCATATCTTATGGAACCTCCCGTAGATAACAAAAAATCATTTAATATT
>JAHFJL010000041.1 GCA_023245855.1 bacterium | reverse complement strand
TGTTTGATTGGAATACTCGCTTTCCTGTAAATGATACCGTGTATTATCATGAATTTCCTGCGCCTGGTGCTCAATTGAGCAAGGTGATAATAAGGTCGCTTCCTGAATAGGTGTATCATGTATAAAATTTTGATCATGAACTGAATTGTGGTATAGTGATACTGATAGTTCATGTATCTACTCCAGCCCAATCATCGCTAAAGGTAAATGAAAACGCATTGAAATTAGTAGGAACGTTTGTATTTCCTGGTGCGTTTCTTGTAATGGTAGGATTTATCGGAGCATTAAATGAAAACGAAGGAGTTCCTGTATGTGTCTGATTATTTTCATTTGAATTATCAGTAACAGAAATATTTACATTTACTTGTTTCTCTATCTCATAAGGAGATGGAGCGGGAAAACTTACAAGATATCATCTCGTCTTGTTTTGTCGTGTTATCTTATTGTATACAGCATCTCCTGTTCGTTCTGTAATATCTAAACTAGGAATAGCAGGAGTTGTATATGTCCAAGGGGTTAAACATGTTGGACAAGCAACCGTTACACTGATGGTTCCGCTGTTCACTCATTCTTGATTATCTACAGTCGCTGGGGCTGGTTGATAATTTGAAAGTACTGTAGTATTAAATCATGAATATCGGTAGTGTTGTCTATTATTAGTGCTCATTGGTGCGATTCCTGCCTCCGTTCCTGGTCATGCTCGATCATACAGTACAAAAGAAACTGTATAATTGCTTGGGATATATCTTTGTCCATTGATAGGTGTGTTTCGTCACATACCAGGAGCAGTAGCATCAGGAATACAAGGTAATGCTACAAACGTATATGCTCAATCATTTACTCAGGTAAGGATATCAAGAGAGTTGATATTAGAGTTTATGACTGCACCATCATCGGTAGTATTTTTATCAAAGGTAATAGGGCCTCCCGTGATATTTGTGAAAGTAAGATTTGTAGAGGTTAGATTTTGAAGTGTTTTAAATCAGAATGTAAGGGCATCTACAGGTGATGTAGAAAATTGTCATGGCGCCATAGTCCCATATGCTTCATACAAAAATCAGTCAGTGATTGATGTAGCAGTGACACCATTGAAGAGTGCATTGACAGCGATAGGTGTGATAAGGATGTTTCCACTTGCAAATTTAATAGTGCTTTGAAAACCGTTATATCCCATGCCACCCGGAGTAAGTACCATCTTAAAGATGTAATTACAATACAATTTTCCTGTGAGTGTAGCAGGAGAGACGCTGAAACTTGGGTTATCAGCAAAAGTGTTCATACTCAAAATACTCAGTACGCCAAGTACGAGAAAGAGTGTAATTTTGAGTACATAGTTTCTAAATTCCATGATTTAATATTTACCAAATAAATAAACCTCAATCTGCAAGATATGCATCTTGCTGCATGAAGTTGGATCATATAACACTGATATCTGAGGCATTGACAGCGGTATCTCAATTAAGATTTCTTGGTTCCAAAATACTGACTCACAGCTGAGGAAATGTACCATACAGCAGTATGGAGATATCATTCCCATTAATGATAAAGTCATAATTTCCGGCAGTATTTTTGAGATCTCATGCTGTTTGATATTTATTTCCATCATCTGTTTGAGAATCAAGATTTTGTGCTCCATGTAAATTTGTACCCACAGTGAAATCAAAGAAATTACCCGTTCCTAGGACCACTTCTGCATTATTCAAGTAAGAAGCTAAGTGCGATTGTCATTTGAAGACCGCATAATAAGCTCATGGAGAAATATTAACAAATGCTATTCCTGTTCACATAGCATTGAGCATAAATGGTTCACTAGCAGTTATAAAATTCCTGCCTATATCATAAAATTTTAGTATTCAGATATTTGATTTGTTTGTATCTTGGTATACGCGGTTAGAGGGAAATGCTTTTACGTTTACGGGAAAGATACTTGGATGTACGAGCGAATCTAGAAATACACCTCTGCGAGGGAGTGTGTCCATATCGCTTCCTCCATCAGTGGTATTAGCATTAAGGGTGATGCATCAGTAATAGATACCACTATAAAATGGTGGAAATTTTACAGACAGAACTTTGTTTTGGCTATCTCATGCAGCAATCGTAAAGAGTGAAGTATTTCAGCTTATATATTGTCCGACTTTTTGATTTTCTTGTGGACTTAAACACGTCTTATGATTAAATCAATCTGTTGTGGTAAACCCATCAACAAATCAAAGTCTATAGGTCATACTTATAGTTTCCTTGTTATATATAATTACAGTAAATCCAGTAGTATCGCCTCATGTTATTTCCAAATTAAGTGTTGCTACTTCTTGAGATCAAGAAAGTATGCTATAATCAGAGAATCCGATCATAGTATTATCAGAATATGAAAAAAATAAGAAAAGAGATAATATCCCTATTCCTCAGAAGGAAATATTGCGCATTTTTTTTCATGACAAATGCATGTAGGCTTCAACGACCAGATAAATGTACATCTTAAGTATATTTACAAATACTTTTTTGTCATTTTTTAGGCGAAATAATTGGTATTTATACAACCGTTTATTAATAAATTATGTATAATATAAATGATTTTTTTTATTGTGTTGCTATTGGCTATGAAAGGCTAATACAACATAATCTTAAATATTAAACATAATTATTGGATTAATATGAAAGAAATATCAGTTTACAAGCCATTTATAAGTAGACAAAAATTAATTTATAATTATCTGTCAACGTTGACAAATAATTATTACAAAAAGAAAATAGGTAGGAAGCTAAGGAAAATACATTTTTTTTTCTTTCAAAAAAATATGGCAATAGTGTCTAATTTTCAAACTTTGGATTGACAAATATATTAAGTATAAGATAATAATATAGTCTGTTTGATGCGTTTAAATGTGTATTTGTTATTGAACTTGTCAAACGTTTAATTATGATGATAATGATCTTTAAACTTAAGATAAAAAATGAGTGAAACTACAAAGACAATCACTTATGAAAAGGTTTTTTGAATCCATATTTCAGCAAGAATTTTTCTCATAGTATATGGGGGATTTCTCTTTGCTATTCCACTTATTCTTTGATGACCGCAATTACTCATCGGAAGTATCGTAAATTTTCTCCTCATTCTTGTGGCACTTCGTTACAAAAGAAATAGCATTTTAATTCCTATGGTAATGATTCCAACTATCGCAGCATCTTTGCATGGCATAGTCTTTGGGCCTTTAACCATGTATATGCTTTATATGATGCCAGCAATCTGGATAGGGAATTATATCCTGATATATGCTGTACAATACTTCAAAAATCTTCAAATCGGAATACTTACCTGATCATTTATCAAGGCAGGATTTCTTCTTTTGGTAGCAGCCATCTTAGTATATTTCTGAATCCTCCCGACGATTTTTATTAAATTTATGGGAATATTCCAACTGCTCACGGCATTGATGTGATGAACAGGCGTACTTCTTATAAAAAGAAAGCTATTCTAATGTATCTCATTGGGAAGAATCCTGGTAGTATACTAGGTTTTTTTCTTATATGTAGACCAACACTATATAATAATTCTCCGATATGAATTTATTTATTTGATAGATATCAACCATGAAAAGAACAAAAATCATCAGCACGATTTCTGATATGAATTACTCCGCAGAAAAACTCATCTGACTCTATAATGCATGAACCAATATTTTGAGATTCAATTTTTCTCACGCTGATCAGGCTCATGTGAAGCCATTATTGGATATGATAAAATCGCTCAATGCCTCATGAAAAACAAATCTCAGCACGTTGTTGGATACCAAATGACCCGAGATCAGGGCCAAAACCATCGTAGAAAAAGTCGTATTCGAAAAGTGAGATCAGTTCAAGATATTTGTTGATATGGATTTAGTAGTCGATCCCAAAAATATTTTCTGTGATTATCCTCATCTCCTGACAGACGTAAAAAAAGGTCAGTTGATTGTGATCGATTCTTGATTGTTGAAAGTGAAAGTCATCAAAACCACGCCTACATACGTGCTTGTAGAAGCATTAAATAGTCATAGTATCTGATCATGAAGGCACATCAATCTGCCGGGAGTGCAATTGAAGCTTCCAGGCATCACTAAAAAAGATAAATCAGATATCGTATTCGCTATCGAGCAAGGAATAGATTTTATTGCAGCGTCTTTTATCAGACATCAGGACAATGTTTTAGAGATAAAAAAATTATTGAAAAAAAATAACGCAGCGCATATCCAAATTATTTCAAAGATAGAGAATCAGGAAGCGTTGGACAATTTAGAATGAATAGTAAAAGAATCTGACTGAGTGATGGTAGCGAGAGGTGATTTAGGGGTTGAGATCGAGATCTCCAAATTGCCGTATTACCAAAAAGTGATTATGGATGTGTGTTTCACTTACGGGAAAACGATTATCATTGCGACAGAATTATTGAAGAGTATGATCCATTCCTCTTTTCCTACAAGAGCGGAAGTTTCTGATGTATACAATTCAGTCATTTTAAGGACAGACTGTACGATGCTTTCTGATGAGACTGCTGTCGGAAAGTTCGCTATACAAGCCTGTCAGACGATGACCGACGTGGTTTCAGAAGCAGAACAGCATATCAACAACAAGCACAAGGACTTTGAAATCACATTTACAGAAAACTATCTGTTGGACAAGAAGATGATTGCAAAAAATGCGTTATTCATCGCAGATCAAATCAAAGCTGATTATATATTGTTGTTTACCAACTCATGATTTTTAGCAAGGATAGTCTCTGCATTTAAGCCTAATCATATCGTTTTCGCGTTCACAAAAGAGCTCCATGTCTTGAGATCGATGAATATTTTATTCGCGATTTATCCGTTTCTTATCGGCAAGTGGAGTAAGCTCCAAGCAGAAGACGAGAAGAATGCGCTCAACCATCTCGAGAGCCGCAAGCTCATCAAAAAATGACATAAAATCGTCATCATCAATGATCTTGTAGAAGGGGCAGCGGTATCGCCTTATGTAAAGATTGTGACGATATAGGACATACTCATATTGTATTTACAGAAAGATTAGATATATTTTTTTTCCAAAAAAGTATTGATATTGATTGTCTATTAGTTATACATTTTTGAAATTGTAAACACCTTTTATTATTTTTTTGGAAATATAATGGATACAAAGACAAATTCTCCGGAAGAAATCAATAAAGTAGATGAGACTCCATCTGCTGCAAACACAACAAAAACAAATTCAGAAGATTTATTATTTGACAATATGCTCATGCAAAACTTATCTTACGAACAGATCAAAAAGCTTTTAGGTGATTCAAAATCGCTATTAGCAAAACATCTCACAGAAGAAGTATTCAATGAATACAAAGATGTTAAAACTTCATCATGAACAACGTTGTACGACATCATCAGAAGCTGCCTCAAACACCCTCAATCAAAAATCGGTATGTATGCAGGAGATGTAGAATCTTATGAAACATTCAGTAAATTATTCACGCCTACTATCCATGATTTTCATGCGGTAAATAGTGATGCGGTATACAACGGAGAATTAGGAGAAATCAAATTAGACCTTCATTTGGATCCTAATGCATACGGAGATATCAGAATCAGAATGGGAGCTAATCTTCAATCAAGATTCCCTTCAACTCAAAATAAGGAAGAAGCTGAAAACGTTGAAGCGCAAGTGACAGACGTTTTGGTTAAAAACTTTGGTGGACAATATTTCTCTGCTGCAGATACAGCTCCTGAACAATGGGAAGAATGGCAAAAAAAAGGATGGGGATTTCCTTTGAAAGATGATTATTTGGAAGATGCCGGTATCATCAAAGATTTCTGGCCTAGAGGATCAGGAATGTGGATGGATGATCCAACAAATCCAACCGTAATCATTATCGTTAACGAAGAAGATCATATCAGATTCACAGGATTCCACAGAGATATGCAAGAAGTATATGACAAGGTATCAAAAATCTACAACACACTTGAAAAAGAATTACCATTCGCAAAACATGAAAAATATGGAAATCTAGGTTCTTGTCCTTCAAATATCGGACATATGTTCAAATCAGGAATAAGAATCAAATTCCCTAAATTGTTAGCAAGCAGCTCTATTGAAGACCTTAGAGCGATCGCTAAAGAATATGGATGTGAAATCAGAGGACAAGGAGGAGAAAGCAGCAAATCATTTGATGTTATGGAAGTCTCTAACTCAAGAAGATTTATGTCTCCACAGGAGGCAGTACAAAAATGGGCTACGCTTCTCAATAGATTAACAGATATGGAAAACGCAATCCAATAATAATGATAATATAAGACACCCCCTGGGGGTGTTTTTTTTAAAAAAATTAGGAATCCCTATTCTCTTGATTTGATAGAGAAAGAATATATATTCGGACTACAGCACACTTGAGATGGGCAATTAAGCTCCCCACACTTTCTCGAGTCATTTCTGTACTTCCTTGTCTGTATACGGACAAGGAATTTTTTTATTAAAAAAATCATCCTGATTAGGGATGAGTTGTTAATTTCGGAAGGCATGGGATTCGAACCCACGGTACCTTGCGGTACACACCCTTTCCAAGGGTGCGCGATCGACCACTCTGCCAACCTTCCTTTAGAACGATAGAACGATAGGTGTTAGAACGATAGATAATAATTTTTTCTATGATTCTATTTTGTATGTGATTTTTTGTATGATATTAGTGATGATAGCATCTTTAAAATGATAGTGATTTCTTCATCTAATTTAGATGAAATCTCATTCGTAATGAATCATTGTCTATAAGCAATAAGCAAATGCGTCTGTATTTCAGCTGCTGATCACTTTGCTATATAGAGAAAATTTATATTTTCTTTCTGTGTATTTCTTTGATCTCATTCTGCTATATTTGCTGCTATAGAAGATGCAGATCTTTTTACCTGATCTATGAGAGAATATTCGTTTTTTGGAAACGATTTGGTGATCGTATATATAGCATCAACAAAATCCATAGCTTTTTTTCGTACTTCTAGTTTCTGATAGCTATTATCCATTGTGTTTTCTATTAACGATAAATTATTTTATTATTTTACAATTCATTTCTCCATTATTCCAATTCCTTATCGTTCCATCGTTCTATTGCCTATCGTTCTATTGCCTATCGTTCCAATTTCCTATCATTCTATTATTAATTTCCCCAATCGTTCCATCGTTCCATATCCCATCGTTCCAATTCCCCATCATTCTATTATTAATTTCCCCGATCGTTCCATCGTTCCATATCCCATCGTTCCAATTCCCCATTATGCTATTATTTATTTTCCAATCGTTCCATCGTTCTATTGCCTATCGTTCCAATTTCCTATCATTCTATTATTAATTTCCCCAATCGTTCCATCGTTCTATTGCCTATCGTTCTAATTCTCTATTATGCTATTATTGACTTTCCAATCGTTCCATCGTTCTATTGCCTATCGTTCTAATTCTCTATTATGTTATTATTTATTTCCCCATCGTTCTATCGTTCCAATTCCCTATTTTACCGTAACACTCTTAGCCAAATTTCTTGGTTTATCGATATCTTTGCCGAGAATGTCAGCTACATGATATGCAAGGAGTTGTCACACGACCGCCGTCAAAAAGGGATATATCTCATCGATAGTTGAGGGTACACGGATGTTTCGATCAGCATTATGGATATCTTTATCTGAGATGGTGATCACTTTCCCGTCTCTCGCTTTTATCTCTTGGAGTGAAGAAGTATTTTTTTCAAACATCAAATCGTTAGGTGCGAAAAGCACGCTTGGAATATTTTTGTCAATCAATGCAAGCGGTCAATGTTTAAGTTCTCAACTCGGATAACTCTCTGAATGAAGATAGGTGATCTCCTTGAGTTTTAAGCTGCTCTCTCTTGCGATAGGTAACTGATAATGTCTGCCGAGAAAGAAAAAGTTTTTGTATTTGGAGAGCGTTGTAGCGACTTCTCTGATGGTGGCAGTATCAGCTAAGATATCCTCGATCATAATCGGTACCTTGCTTAACTCGATCATGATTTTGTCGTATCTTGCTTTGCTGAGCCCTCTTTTTTGTCAGAGAAAAAGCGCGAGCAAGAGGATGCAAGTGATTTGTGCGCTGAACGCTTTTGTGGAAGCTACTCAGATTTCGACTCCTCATCTCGTAAATAATCCATAGTCCGTGAGGCGTGAAATGGTCGATCACACGACATTCACAATCCCAAAAGTATGTCCTCACTTTTGTTTGATCATCTTTAAAACTTCGATGCTATCTGCAGTTTCTCATGATTGTGAGATGAATACATAGAGTGTGTCGTCACTGACTTTGATATTTTTGTATTCGTATTCGCTCGCGATTTCGCAGCTCGCATCGATACCCGCGAGATTTTCCATCCGATACGTTCCTACACATCATGCATTATAGCTCGTCCCGCATCCGACGAAGATGATCTTCTTAAATTTTTCATCCTGCATGCCGTGAAACGCTTCTGCATTCAGAAAATTAGTGCGGAAATCCACTCTTCATTTAAAGATTCTTCTGATAATATTTGGTTGTTCGAAGATCTCTTTGAGCATGAAATGCTTGTATTCTCATTTTGATGCTTCGAGTGATTGGATATCCATCTCTTCTATTTTTTTTTCGGAAGGGACACCATTGGATTTGATCTGATAATCGGTTTCCTTGCCAGAATTTCCGCCTTTGAGATGGACGATATCTCCATCATCGAGATAGATGAGCTTATCAGCATATCCTGCGAGAGCTTGTTTATCAGAAGAGAAAAAATATTCTCCTCTTTCGTTGTACGAAAAAAGGAGCGGACTTCATAATCTCACCGCAATGATTTCATCAGGCGCATACGTGGATACGATAAGCAACGCATATGCTCATCTGATCATTCACAACACGTTCTCTACGGTCTCCATAAAATTCCCATTCCGTTGATCTTCCAAAAGATTCGCGATGACCTCGCTATCCGTTTGTCCGTAAAAAGTATATCATTTGGTGATCAGATCCTGTTTGAGTTTATAATAATTTTCTATGATCCCATTGTGGACGAGATAGAAATGTTTGTTTTTATCGTGGTGCGGATGCGTGTTTTCTTCGCTGATGCCTCCGTGGGTAGCTCGACGCGTATGAGCTATTCCCATTGTAAATGTTTCTTTATTGGAGAATTCTTTCGCTACTTTATTTGCGAGATTAGAGACTTTACCTACAGATCTTATAAGCTTAAAATTCCCGTCAGGATTCCCGACCAACAATCCTGCAGAATCATATCCACGATATTCTAGCCTTTCCAAGCCATGGATCAAAATATTCTGCGCATCATGACGTTGTCATTTATACCCGAAAATTCCACACATATGGTTAGCTAAAAGGCTAAAGATTAACGTATAAAAAGTTGAAAAAGCGTATGCGATCGTGCTCTAGGAAGGATGTGATAGATCATCAGTATCAGTTTATTTTTTCGTCCTGGGATGCAGAGGAGGTTCCTGTTTTTCATACAGCTTAAGCTGGATTTGATGACATCTTCAACTTTCATAGCATTGTCCTTGATCTTATATCCTGCTTTTTTTGCAAAATTTGTTGCAGTGAATCATGGGCAAAGAGACTGGATATAAATCCCATAATCCTTGTAGATCCGATGCAAATTTTCTGAGAAGCTATCCAAAAAAATCTTGCTTGCTGCATAGATAGGATTGTTTCCAAGTGCGAGTAATGCCGCTAAAGAAGAGACATGTATGATAGTCCCATGTTTTCTTTTCTTCATGATTTTGAGTGCTTGATACGTCAATCTCATAGAAGCGATATCATGGACGGTGATCATATCTTCCCGTTTC
>JAHFJL010000040.1 GCA_023245855.1 bacterium | reverse complement strand
AGCAAGACTTACCATGACATTATTATAAAACACTTCTAGATCTGATCCATTTTTGAATTTATAAAAATCAGTATCGGAGATTTGGTTCCGTGTCGGTGCAATATTCTCTATTCTTGAATCAATCGTTTTGTAGGTATAGACCTGTCCTTGAGGATTACAATTTAATACGTCGGTAGGTGCTGTCCGATTGTAGAGTATAGCTTTTCCTCCATATGCGATATGAGATTGCATTGTAGTATAGAGCGAAAAGAAATTTTCCTGTGCATAGGTCTTGGGCGGGTTATACGCTCGTGTAGGATGTTCAAGATCCGTATTTGTCACTATCTGGTTGGTGAATTTCAGATCGATTCCATTGGTGTTGGGATTGTTGATGAATGAATAGATATTGCTGTATTTCGTTTCTTGCTTCTCACTTACAGCGAATCTTTTTTGGACTATGCTTGCATATTTTTCCACTCCTATATATGAATTTGCTGCTGTTTCCGGATTGTTTATTTTTTTGGATCCTGCTATATCGAAGATAGGGAATATAGCGTTCCTATAATTGTAGTTCGCCAATCTTTGCGTGGAAGGATCCGTGTTGAGCGGTGATGCACCTCATCGGTATCTTGCAGAAAAATCTGTCAACGATTCACATCCTCATTGAAGGTTTGTATCATTGAGATTGCATTTGTTGCTGTCTGCTGAATCATCGGGTTTCCATGTTTTTTCCCATCGGATGCAATATCCAAAGAGATGCAAATTACAGTCTCTTTTCCATAGATCTTGCTTGTTGATCTTTAATTGGGCATATTTATCAACTTCTTCTTGGGTGTTGTTGATATTATATCCTCTGTTGGCTTCTACCTGAGTAGAAAATATTTTGTACGATCATCCTATGGTTTGTCCGGTATTGTTGATGTTTTGTCACTCCAAACCTGTAAGGTTTTGGAACGTTCATCTATATGCGCTGGTTTGTTGTGCAGCTATAAGCTGGTTTGCGTTTGTTCCAAAATAATAATTCTCATAATAATTATATTTTGTCCGTACGCATTTCGGTAGCGGCAATCCTGTTGCCCAAAATGTAGGCGGTATCTTTATTCCTCATTGAAAATCTAGTTCTGAAACCGGTACTGCGACATTCATATAATATTTTTCTTGTGCTATCTTGGTATTCAATCCGTTCTCCAAGTAATCGTTCATCTGGATCAGGAGCGGTTGTACGTTGTTGTTGGTGTCACCGAGTATTCGGTTGTCTTTTTGTACGACTTTGTCTGTAGTCGAATTGTAGTCGTCAAATGTTTCTCCGCTGGTAGTCTTGTATCGTCTCGCAAGTCAGGCTATATTGTCTTTGATCTTGGATAAGAATAAGGTGCTCGTCAATCCATCATAGGTCTTGAGCATCTCCTGAGTCGCTTTTTGCAGTGTCATGGTCGGCATGGTCGGTGTCGTATCTGTGAGCAATCCTGCTGCAGTGCTATTTCTCGACTCCATATCTGTAGCGTAATTTTTGAGATCCGGATCTGTGGTGTCTTGTATATCCGTTCCCAACTGATTTCCTGCATTTAGGGAGGCGTCGTTATGTTCTGTTTTTAGAGTATTGACCAAGAGATTGGTGTATCTATGATAGCCCAGATCTTCACTGAAAATCATGTTGTTGATATAATATTTGGTGTTTTCGGGGATGAAATATTTTTTCAGTCCGATGAAGTCGTCATACCAAATCGCTTTGTCGATGAATTGTGTCGGATTAGTGGTGTATCATTTCACTTTATTGAAAAAGGTATTATATTCTGAAGTCGTATCAAATTTTATGATTCCATGCCAGAGTTCGGCTTGGCCATTGGGGTTATTATTGTAGACAAAAAATTTCTTGTTTGCATCATAAACGAATTCCTGATTCTCAAAATCTACATAAGGGAAGATGCTTGGATAGATATATCCGTTGTTCTCTACGACTGGCAGCGGGATATCTCCGATCAGTATCGTTCCTACGAGTTTGGAACTTTCGTCTTTGAGTCCTTCGAAATACATATTTTCGAGCATCTTACTGATCTCGTATGCTTTGAGTGTCTTGGTGTCTATAGGCAAAACTATAGCTTTGCTGTTCGCTATTTTTTTTTGGATATAGGTGGTGGTATATCGTTCAAGATTATTTTTGATGCCTTGATAGATATCCTTATCTACAAATACTGCTACAAGGTTCGTCGTACTTGGGTTTTCAGCTGCATACACTTTTTTTCGATCAACAAAAAAAGTATTCTGCAAAAAGTAGGATATGCCGTAAAATATAATGAGCGTTCGTACTATGAGTTTCTTTGATCAATTCATTAGTTGGGAAGCCTATTTTTAAATGTTTCGTTTATACCAAAAAAATGCAACACCTGAGTATAGGTAAATGAAAATGAAAATAAATGAAAAATAGAGAGTTTCTTGTATCCAAATGCGGTTTTTGTGATACAATAGTGCTCGTTTTTTTTGCTTGTAATAAAAATGGATGTTTTTTTAAATATTTTCTATGATCATGATACCATCATCGGGTTCCAATTGTAGTATTTTATATGTTCATTGAGGATTATTGTCTTTTTTAGAAACACTAGTTTTCGCTTGTGTTTTCTCTGGGTCCAAACATTTGATTTGCTTTTTTTCTAAATATCAGTATAATGATACCAACTTGTTATGATATTTGATCACATCATCTATAACTATTATCGTACGTGGTGAACATATTTTCTCTAGAATTTCTAAGTACTCACCATATTGGCTTTTTTGCCCATCTATAAATATGAAATCAACCGGTCCTTGCACCAATTTTTGGATAGGAGCGTGGAGAATATCGTACGGATAACTCAAAATATTGTAACAATGTGCCTGTTTTGCATTTTGCAGCCCTTCTTGGTATGCAGGATACGAAATCTCAAACGAACTAATCTTTCCTCCCCATGCATGTATTATCCCTCCCATATATATACTGCTGTATCCTACAGCACCTCAAATTTCTACGCATATCTTTGGTTTATGTTTTCTCAATAGTTTTCACAAAAACTTTTCTGTAGCCAAACTTATGAGTGGAATGCGTCTTTCTTCGCATGATCTTCTTAACTTTTTTAGCATTTTTATCACTTTTTATATAAAAGTTTTCACCAATTTATTTTTACAATTTTATACTTAATTATTATTATGAACGAAACACAACAACCAAAACAACCCCAATCACAATCACAACAACCGATAGCAAACAAAGCTCCGGTCCCACAACAATCAGCACCAAGACCTTTGCCTGCACAAAAACCTATGGTACACCCTGTAGCAAACAAAGCTCCTGTACAACAATCACCAAGACCGGTAATTTCTCCCGCATCAGTTGCAGTCGCTGCACCTATGCAATGAAATCTCTCTATTGATTTTAGCAAAAAAAACAATGATAAACCTTATCAAAAATCTCATAAAAAACCTATTCGTCCTCAAACACCTAAAATGACGTCTGAAGCTTTCTTGCGTCATAAAAATCCAACAATTAAAACCTTGGTCGATGATCCGAAAAAGCTTGTCAAGAAAGATGAAGTCCCTGTCAAAATCATTCCTCTTGGAGGACTTAATGAAATCGGAATCAATATGATGTTTATTGAATATAAAAATGACATTATTATTGTTGATGCCGGTTTAGAATTCGCATCTGTAGGAATGCATGGAGTGGATTATATTATCCCTGATATCGCTTATCTTGTCAAAAATAAAAAAAATATTAGATGAATCCTTATCACTCATGGACATCTGGATCATATCTGAGCATTGAAACATATCCTTAAAGATCTTGATTTCCCTATCGTATATACCACACCATTGGCGCTTGGAATCATCAGAAAATCACTTGATGATAAAGATAATAAATTCCTTAAATATAAAATCTTAGATCCTGATATGGATATCTTGAAATTAGGATGTTTCACTGTTGAAATGTTCAGAGTCAATCATAGTATTCCTGAATCTTTGGGATATTCAATCTATACACCAAAAGGTATGATAGTTCATGCCGGAGATTATAAGATTGATCATACTCCCTCTATCGATAGACCTGCTGATATCGGTAAGATCTCTAGAATCGGTCAGGAATGAGTTAAAGTTTTTCTTGGAGAAAGTACAAATGCTACTAAACCAGGACATTCTATCTCTGAAAGGGTTATTTGAGATAATTTGGAAGGTATTATCAGAGATTGTAAAACTAGGATGGTTATCTCTACGTTTGCTTCCAATATTGGAAGGCTTATCCAAATCATTGATAGTGCTGTAAGATATAATAGAGTTGTTTTTCTTGCGGGAAGATCGATGATAAATAATGTCAAACTATGTCAGGAGCTTGGCTATATTAAAGTTCCAGAACATATGATCAGACCTATGAGTTCTGATGTTCAACAAATGCCAGATCCACGTGTGCTAGTGCTCTGTACATGATCTCAAGGTGAAGAATTTAGTGCTCTTATGAGAATGTCCAATAAGACATATAAAGATTTCGAACTTAAGCCAGCTGATTCAGTTCTTTTATCCAGTCATACTATCCCAGGTAACGAAAAAGCTGTTATTGGCATGATCAATGATTTGGTGGCTATCGGTGTTAATCTTATTGATGATCATTCCTTGGATGTTCATTCATCTGGTCATGGATACCAAGAAGATATTAAAATGATGTTGGCTATGCTTAAACCACAATATTATGTTCCCGTTCATGGAGAACCTTTTATGAGGCACGCTAATAAGAGTATCGGTCTTTCTATGAATATCCCTGAACAAAATATTTTCTTGCCTGCAAATGGTCAAGCGGTAGAACTGTATGATAATGTTCTTATGTTAGCTGATAAAAAACTTAAACTTGATACTATCATGATCGATGGAAAATGACAAGGACATCTTTCTGGTGAATATGTCATGAAAGCTCGTGGAATTATGGCTGAAAATGGAGTTGTTTCTTTGATTTTCAAAATTGATACCAAGACCAATGAATTGGTCGGTAATATTCAGATTGAATCGAGAGGATTTGTATATTCCAGTGAAGTGAAAACCATCCATACTCAGATTGTAGAATTTGCTAGAGCTAAATATGCACTTAATCAAAAAAAACGTTTGGATGTAAAAGATAATCTTAGAATCATTAAGGATGATCTTGGAGAATTTATCGAAAAAATTATCGGTAGAGTCCCTATGTTGTTGCCGATGTATGTATATATCAATAGAGAAGCTCAAGGTACAAATAGTGATGTCACTCAAGATGAAGCTGTGGTCGGTATGACTTTGGATGAACAAGGATATGATGACTAAACAACTAACAACTGATAACTAACAACTGATAGTGAAGAGTGATTGAATTCTTTTTACTATCATGAGAAATGCTCCGACGCTGTTCGGGGCTTTTTTCTTTGAAATAAGATTATATATCCGTATATAGCATGTACTTTTTATCTTTTTTTGTAGTCGAAATGAGAAACAACTACAATCATACGCTGACATGGTCTACTACGAGAATAACAGTCTTGGAGTACTGTAATAAAAAATATTATTTTAATTATTATCCGCATGCTCTCAGAAGTCTCAATGAAGAGATTTGGCTTAAAGCGCTTTTGCTTAAGAATCTCAAGAGCATTGATATGCGGGTCGGTGAAAAGACTCATCATCTCTTGTCTGATTATCTCAGGGCTTTGAAAAAATGACTAGTTGATGAAGCGACGCTTCAAACCATCAAAGATCGTGTACTCAATGAGATGAAAACAGAATTTGAAATTTCCAAAACTAGAGACTATACTTCTTATGATAGAGATCGTAAATTCTGACTTTCTGAACATTATTATGGTGAAAATGCTGATGATAAATTTCAAGAGGCTATGCAAAAAGTGCTTCATAACTTAGATGTCTTTATGCAAAGCGAATGGTTGGAAAAAGTGCAGCATTATTTCAATACTGCAAAAACCGTTTTTGTAGAGAATCCTAGAGAAAAAGATTTCGATGGGATGAAGGTGAATCTCTATTCCATTCCCGCATTGAAAGATGTGAATGTGATGGCGGCTCCAGATTTCGGTGTAATCTTTTCAGATAATAAATATCTTATCATTGACCGAAAGACAGGACAAGAAAAATTAGATACTGACTGAGTTTCCGATCAACTCAAGATCTACGCATTAAAACTCATTTTGAAGTCCAGGATAGATATCGATAAGGTAGATATCGAATGATATGAGGTGTATTTGCCAAGTTTGCATCAACGTGGCGGTAAGATAACAAAAACCGATATTGATGCTATCATAGAACAATTGAAAGAGGATGTAGAATTTCAAAAACAGTTCCTTGTAGATGGTGATATCTTCAAAAATAATCCGCTACCTCATGGTGATTTTCCAAGAACCAAGAGTGAAAAAAAATGTGCGAGCTGTACGTTTAGAAAAGTCTGTGAAGAACTTAAAAATTTCGAATAAAATTCGAAATTTAATGAATGATTAATAATGAATAATTTTGGAATATCTTTTGATGAAAAATAGGGAACGGTTTTAAACCGTTCCTTACAAAAATTAGGGGACGGTCATGACCGTCCTTTATGTGTAATCAGAAAAAATTAAGCGAATTTGATGATGATGATCGAACCGATAAAAATAAGTGCTCCCCCCATAAAAAAATAGATGTTTGGGGTAGCACGAAAGAAAATGAAACTAAAGAGAACTACAAAAAACGGGTATGCTATTTCAATCATTGATGCGGTTTCTGAACCTAATTTTTTGATACCGGAAAAGATGAAAAAGCTTGCAAGTGTTGCTAAAATAACTGATATGATGATTAATATCCGAGTGGTATTGTTTCAATGTAGTACGGATTTTATCGATTCATGATTGAAAAATACAAATGGCGACATAATTATTGTCGTGATCACTGAATTGATAAATAATAATGTTATCGGCGAAATGCCTGAAAGAATTTTTTGGTCTATAGTGTAGACTAATCCCCAAGTAATCGCTGCTCCTAGTGCATATAAGAATCCTATCTTTTCCATATATTCGTATTATAAATTAAATCATTATTCTTGGATAAAATGCGGAAATGTTACGATGTCCCTGTTTTCAATGCGATATGACTTGTGAACGATATCTTGCATAAAGTCGGATGGTACCACCAATGTATCCATTCTTTTTTTTATTTGTTGTTTTATAAGATAAAGGGACAGATATTTGCCTATGATAGCTAGCTTCTTGAACGGATTTTTGGTCTGATATGATGCGATAAAATGTTTCAATGTCAGCGGTGTTTTGATGTGATGTTCGCTTGTTAGCTGGCTTGGAAACGGATAAAAATATCCTAAATCATGGAACATCATCCATTTTTTTGCTGAACTATGTTTGCTGATCCAAAGCGGTGCTCGACCAAGATATCTCATGACGCTGTTGTATCGGATGAGATCCGGTTTCATTTTTTTTATTTTCAGCTTGAGTTTGATTGCTTCGTAAAAATTTCCTAATCCTGTGATGATCCCTAGATATTTTGCAAGTTTGCCGATGGGTCCTGAGGGCAGGATTCACCCACAAAGTTGGACTTCGTATCCATGTAGTTCCAAAAGTTCTTTTACATCATTGATATACGTCTCTATCCCTCAAATCTTATTAATGAAATCTGAAACTATCAGAACCTTTTTCACGTTTTTCCCTGCGAGCGCATAGAATTTCAATAATCGGGTTTCTTTGCTATATTCATTTAAGCTCAAAGCTCAAAGCTCAAAGCTTGAAGCCTGGAGTTTTCATTTAATTAAATTATATAGTTTTTCTCCTGTCGTATTTCAATGTTGATGAGTGAGGTCGAGTTTGGGGTCTATAAAATTTTTGAGTCCTCATCTCGCATAGCCGATAGGCGCTAATCATCGCTTTATAGCTGTCAATGCTGAAAGTCCGAATGATTCTAAACATTCTGATGGCATGAGCGAATATTGGCAATTTTCTACATATCTTTTGATGGTTTCTAGACTCTTTCGTCCGAAAAAGTGTATATTTTTGTGAGTATACGCGAGTTCTTGAATCTTCTGTTCTCTCCTTCCTGAACCGAATACAAAAAGTTCAAAGGGAAGTTTTTCTCATTTTTTTTCGAACATCTCAATCATGTCGATGATGGCATCGAATCATTTTTCTTGTTCTAATCTTCCGAAATATAACAAACCTAACATTTTCTATGAGGAAATAAATATTGAGGAATGTTCGCTCTGCTCGCGAGGAACTTTGAGGAATGTTTATTTTTTGTTTTTTTCTTTTAAATATTTGATGAGATTATATATTTTTACAGATAAATTTATACACTTACTCTTTGTTTCTGAGAAACATTTTTCATCTATATAGCCAAATTTTTTAGCAGAGTATAACATACTTCTTACCTCGCCGCTCTCATAATCTGTGATTGAAAATCAAAATTTCTAAAAGTTTTATCATAAAATATCTTTCATAGTTCATATACTAATTCTGTTCATATCTTTCGTATATCTAATTCCTCAAAGGTTTTATTGGTCATTTAAATCCATAATAACTAAAAAACTTTCCTCCTTTTCTCTGTTTTTCCTCTACTTTCCTCCTTTTCTCAGTATTTTAGTTTTTGTTGTTCTCCGTTCTTTGATGTTTTTGTGGTGTCCGCTGAGAAGTATCTTAGGAACTTTCATTCCTAGTATTTCTTCTGGTTTGGTATATTGCGGATATTCGAGATTATTCATATTTTTTTCTATGCTATAGCTTTCGTCTTGTCGGCTAGCTTCTTCCTTGATGACTCACGGGATGAGTCTTGTTATCGCCTCGATCATCATCATTGCAGGGACTTCGCCGCCGAGCGTGATGAATTGTCAGAGAGAAATCTTTTGGAATGATTTCTTATATTTTTTCTTCATGTATTGTTCGAAACGATAGTCGATACCTTCATATCTCGTGCAAACAAAAATGATATTTTTTTCTTTGTTTAAACTATGCGCAACTTTTTGTGTGAAAATATCTTTGCTGGGCGATAATAATATTATTTTGAAGTCGAAAGTCGAAGGTCCATCAAGTCATCAGGTCTTTTTTTTTGACCTTTGACTTTTGATTTTAAGACTTTTGACTATTGTTTCTACTGCTTCAATAGCGGGTTTGGCTTTCATCAGTAATCCTGCTCCTCATCCGTAAATGCTATCGTCTACGGTCTGATGCCTATCTGGACAAAAAGTTCTCGGATTGACAAAAGAGAAGCTGATGATTTTTTTCTCTTGAGCTTTTTTTATCAATGAGGTTTCGATGAAACTTTTGAATATGTCGGGGAAAATGCTGACTATGTGAATATTCATGATTTTAAATAAGTAGTGAAAAGTGAATAGTGAATAGTGAAAAACGATGGAAACTTTGATTAAATACTACATTAAAAATTCCTACATTTTTAGTTATTCACTTTTAATTTTTCGTTATTTTTAGAATCCTTTAGCGATGTATTGTACGAGCCTGATGATGACGTATGATGAAACTACGATAAGCAATCCTACAAGTGAACCAACGATTCATTTTTTTGCATTAGCAGGATCTTTTCCTGAGCTTGCTGCGAAAATAAACATGATACCTGAAACAACTAATGCTATCGTCACCAATGTTCCGATAAAGAAGGTCGCTGAAAGTACGATATCTTGTACGAATACTCCTACGGAAGTCGCATCACCAGGATTTCTTACGCTTTGTCTGATCCCCAAGGTGTCATAGATATTGAGTTTACATTGTCCGTTGAGAAGCTGTGCTGAACTGCATTGTATGCCCATGACTGAAGTGGGTGAATTTGTATTTCATTGGTTGTTTGGAGCAGAAGTCGTACTGCTTTGGATACATGTTAAATATGTCGTTGATGGAGAATTTTGGTCACATACAT
>JAHFJL010000007.1 GCA_023245855.1 bacterium | reverse complement strand
CGGAGTCAACCGAAGCAGGCTCGGCTCTTGCTGTAATCTGCATCCATGCGAAAAGGATCAGCACGGCAAGCGTCACAAGTAGCATCAGGTAACTCATTTGAGTGTGTTTGTAGTTCATGATATTTTGAATATTTAAAATGTTATTTATTTTTTTGAGCTAGACGCAGTGAAGCGGAGCGGAACGCGGGCGGGCTATTAAATATTTCTTGGGTGGAGTGGAGATAGTGTCCCGACTTGTTTTTTGGGATGTTGTTTTATTTTTTTAATTCATATAGATACATTATGTTTTTTTTGGATCCATACGGTTTATCAACCTTTTTAATTAAATTAAACCCTAAGCTTTCATGCAGGTGAATTGATTGTTTATATTCTGGTCATATCAATGCGTGAATTGGTCTTTGGGCTTCTTTAATTAGCTTATTGTATAGTTTATGTCATATACCATGGTTTCTGTATTTTGGATCAACAACAAAATCACTTACAAACACCACATTATTTTTCCCGATAAAACTTACAATAGCTCAAACTATTTTTTCACTATCTTTTGCAATAAAGACAAAACCATATTCTATGAAAGTGGAATTTTCATATACGTTTGCAACAAATTCGTCATTTCGTACTTTTTTTTCGAGCTGTACGATTTTGGGGCAATCTTTTATTTTTGCTTTTGAAATGCTTATCATAACTGTATTATAAAAAATAAAATTTCCTCTAATGTTTAAGTATATGCGATGTTTTGCGTAGTGCAACGAGTGAACCGTATACTGTGTTAGGCGAGCCGAACGGAGCGATAGCGGAGTGAGAGTGCAACGTGCCTTGTGTATTTTGATTGCGATCGTTGTTAAAACTTTTATTTACTTTTTTCTGACCCTATCCAAAGATACACCAAAAGGGCTGGAATTATATAAGGAAATATCCCATATACTATATCACTAACTGAATGGGAAGAACTATCGATAAAAAGGAAAATATGTAAACAAAAAGCTATGAATACAGTAACTATTACAAAACCTTGCCAGGAGGTAGGAATATATAGCCATCCTATTTTTTTGAACCAATAATTTTTCATAGTTTTCTTATTAGTAAATAAAGATTTTTATATATTACCATAGCAATCAAAATATTGTCGTCTAACGTTCGCTGCTAGTCCGAAGTACCCACTTCCTATGAAAATTTGATATGGAGGAGGTGTGTGGGACAGAAGCTGTTGTCGGATTGTCTATCTTTTTATTATATATAGTTTTAGAGAGTGAGTATATAACTGAGTTTACTATAGGAATAGTTCTGATTTTTTCAATTAGAAAAATCTATTAGAGATCTAATTATTATTTAAATATAATATATTTCTAATATAGAAAACAGAAATTAATTATTGTAGTACCTCTCGATCATTTTTTTTGGTTATTGAGCGACTTAATTCTAAATCTTCCTCTATTGAATCTGAATATATCAGTATAGATCTCATATCTTTTGCGTTTTTTGAATTTTTTGCTAAATTATCAATGTGAAATGAGCTTCACGAAAATATTCTTCCCATTACTGTTGCGTATCGATCTTCTGGAGCGTGCTCTTCTAGTTGTTTGCTTTCATTTTCAAAACTTGCAATAATCTCTTTATATTTTCATACAAATTTTTGTGATGTTTCTTTTATTTCTTTTTCTTCAACACTCTTTGGAGCGATAATTCCATTCCTTCGGGATTCAATTAGCGTTGGATCTATATTTATTTTACTAGTTGGCGCTGATAATTGATTATTATGATCGTTATAGGATATGTTGTGTATATAATATTCCAAAATTTCCTTTCTAAGATTACTAATATTCTCTATAAATTTATTAATATGAGTTATTATTTTTTTTGAAAAATTGATATATGGTAGATAAAATGTTTTTTTATCGATATTGAGTGCAGACAATAAATCACTTTCATTCTTACCAAGAATTGGTTCTAATAATTTAAGCGCACGCAATATTTGCATACTTTTTTCAATACGTATTTTGTCTACAAGTTCTGCTTGATTAATGTCATCTCTTGCATTAGATAAATATTTTTCAATAAAATTGACAGTTACGCCTGTCTCTTCTGCTATTTTAGCATATTCTGATTCAATCATAATATATTATATTTAGTTAAATAAATAACCAGTTATCTATACACTATTCCTATAAAAAGTCAATTAAATTAATTTCTAAAAAATCTCCACTCTCCGTTCCTTATTTGAAACAAAAAGATAGATGTCCGACAACGTTTCATCTATGTCTGACGCCACGACTTACCGTTGGAATCAATTAGGTCGTGGATGTTTAGACTAGATGTGTTGTGTAATCGTACGAGTGTATCTATTAGGGTCAGCATATGTTTTCCCCTTACGGGACTGAAGTCTTTCTTAAATGGGGTGTTTTTCTAGTCGTTTTTTGGTGTTTTTATAAGACTCTGTATTTTACCGATCTCGTTTCTCCTATTCTTTCAATTTTTTTCATGTGAATTAACTTGTTAATTACTTGTTTAATCGTGCTATCGGATAATCCTGTTTTTTTCTGAATTTCTTGTCTGGAAATATTTGTATGAGCGAGAATTGTCTGCCATACTTTACTTTGAATATCGGATAAATGGATATCAATCTTGTCCGTTTTTGATAGAGAAATTGCTTTACTTACTTGTTGTTTTGCAATTTCAAGAAAGAAAAGAATCCAAGCTGACATATCTTCGTGTTTTGTTTTCCATGTCTGCTGTGTTTTCGCGAGAACCTTATAATACTCAACTTTTTTGCTTTCAACTAATGATTCATGAGAAACAAATGGAGCAAATACATATCCACTTTTTAGAAGCAATAAATTGGTTAAAATTCTACTTGTTCTTCAATTTCCGTCTTGAAAAGGATGAATGGCGAGATATTCAAAAATGAAATTTGCTATAATCAAGAGAGGATGGATGTTTTTCTCTTTGAATGCTTTTTGAGCTCGTTCAATCAATGCTTTCATTTTGATTGGCGTAAATGCTGGATTGGTTGGGTTGAAAATCACTTTTACGAGATTCCCTTTGTAGTCTCTCGCTTCCACTCTATTTGGTCAGAATTTATATTTTCATCTATGTCAGGTATCTTTCTCGACATATTTCAGCATCATTTCGTGGAGTTGTAATATCACTCATTCGCTGAAATTAACGCTTTGATAATTTTCAAAAATCATTGCTAAAACCTCAAGATATCAAGCAACTTCTTGCTCGTCTCTTGTTTTGAATTTTTTGATGTTCATCTTAGAATAAAGCGATTCAACTTCTTCATTGCTCAACTTGTTTCATTCAATGCGGTTTGATGACCCTGTGGAAGTGACTAAGACTGACTTAGTAAGTCTTTTGATGGTTTGTGGTGATAATTTTTCGGTAATCTGAAATTCACGATTGAATGCATCAATCTGAGAAATAAGATTGTAAATCTTGTTATTTACCTCAAATGGGAATTGTAATCTTTTGCTTAGTCTGTGGAGTTCAGCCATTTTTATTGATTTGGATATAAACTTATATGTCCAAGTATAGCCAAATATGTCCAAAAAGCAAATGGAAAAAATTTGCAAAATTTCAGATTCTGGCTATAGGCCAGTAAATCCAACATATATTTTTTTTATTTGAAGGGGGTGTTTTTATTACTTCCTATTTTCAAAATAGTTGTGTTTATTAGGATTGAAGAAAATATTGTCTAATATTTTTCATGTTTTTTTACTTATTTTTAGAAAACCAAGTCAATAATTGTTTTTTTTTATGATTATGTAAATGATAAAAATTTTAATACCCTTTTCGCTTCTTTTTTCAAAAGAAGATTGCCCCATAAGGGCAAACACCCCCGAAATTTTTTAGATAGCTCCCGAGTATGTCAGATAACGTTTGCTTCTCGTCCGAAGTGCCGACTTCCTATGAAAATTTGATATGTAGGAGGCGTGTAGGACAGAAGCTGTTGTCGGAGTCACAACGTGACCTTTAGCGCATGATCTAGATTTCCTCTATTATACTATATTTCTCTTTGTATAAGTTTATTGTTTCTATATCTCAACCACATTTTTTAAATTCTTTTAATGACTTAGTTAACATTTCTATATCGTCAATTGATGGTTTTTGTTTCCCACATTCTCTTTCTATATCTCTTACTTTATCAAAATTATTTAACCAATCTTTACATTTTTTCACTATGTAGATGTCGTATTTACTATCGTGTTCTGATAAAAAAATATCATATTCACTTATATTAATGCCTTCTTTACCAGCATATGGTAGTAATTCTTCTTTGAAATATTTATAAGATTCAAAATTTCCTAATGCACTAATCTCATATGCTATTTCTAAAATTTCTCTTGTGATGTTTCTTTGTTTTGGCGTAATATTTCCTTTTTTAAGCTCAATTGCACAATCTTTGAATTTTTCGGTTGTTTTATGGGAAATATTCAATCTATGATTTTTAGATTGTTTATATGTATCATCATTATATAAATCCGCCAATAATGATTTAGCATAATCCTTATTGATATCTGAAATTTTTCAAATATCTTCTTTGAATAATTTATAATCGAATCCTAATTCTGTATGATATTTTTTAAATTTTTCCATTTTGATAAAGTAAATATATAAATTTTCTGTTTATTTATATACATATTAGTCATTAAAAGTCAATTGATGTTTAGTCTATTTTACATAATGGTTGAGATGTCTTTTTGAAATCTATGATCATGTGTCCGACAACGTCTGAGTCTGTACGATTTCCGTTCAATCGGGTGTCGTGCAGGCTCTGTTGTCGGATTGTCTATCTTTTTGTTATGTATAGTTTAGAGAGTGGAGATGTTACTTAGTTTACTATAGGAAAAATATAAAGATTTTCAATTATAAAAAAAAGAGTCGACTATAAATCAACCCTTTAAACTTATTCAGTTCCATTTTTCAAGGAATGTTGGATCAGATAATGTGTATAAATTCATTAATATTCTACTCTCATCAGCTAATCTCACCCACTTTGTTTTCATTCGTCTTTGTTTGTGTAGTAATCCTTGAAAATATGGATTACTTTGGAATTGTTTTTGTTTTTCCCAGGATTTCTCGGATTTGATAAGTGGTTGGAGGAATTTCATATAAGGCTCGCCTGTTTGTTGGTCAACTTGACCACAAAGAATCATAGCTTTTTCACAATAATTATCTTTAAGACAATTAATATGATAATCTAATTTATCCTTTGCTGTTACTAATTTGCTAATTTGAGCATATAATATCTTATCAAACAACCAACAATCTCTTTGTTCCTCGGGAGATGTAATTTTTTTTAATTTCAAAAGCTTTTTTAATTTTTGCATAATAATTTCCTCCTAATTTTATGTTAATATTTGTGTTTTTCTGATTTTACTATATATTTTTCCTGTAGAAAGTCAATCACAGTGACTCCTAAAAAATCTCCACTCTCTGTTCCTTGTTTTAAACAAAAAGATAGATGTCCGACAACGTTCGCTGCTAGTCCGAAGCACCGACCTCCATTAAATTTTGATGTGGAGGCGTGTAGGATAGCAGCTGTTGAGTGAATGAGCGAAGCGAATGGACGTATTACGCAGACCGATACGTTAAAATATAATCGATTTTATTTTTTCATAAAGCACTTCTGCTAATTTTATGTGGCTTTCTTCTGTTAAATGAACACCGTCAGAACCTACTTTTAGATCACTTGCATTTACAAAGTGACAGTTGTTTCTCTTGGCGATTTCAGAATAAATCTCTTTTAATTGTTTAGTTTTCTCTGCCGCTCCGATATATCTTTCTGATGAATATTTTGTTCCTTCATTAATAATAGGCAGAGAAATTATCAATACTTGTGGGTATTTATCTTGGAATTGAGATTTCCTACTAAGAATTACTTTAACGAATAATTTTTCCAAAAGATTTCCGATTTGTTCAGGAGAATTTTGAAATACATGTTTTAACTCGTTTGTTCCTAGCATAAGAATTACTAAATCTAATGGATCGTGAGTATCTAAACATGGAATTAAATAAGAACTCCCATTTCTACCTTCTTTACCTGGTCTTTCGTCCTCAGAAGTTAGAGTTCTGCTATTTAATCATTCTTCAATTATCTCAAAATTTCATCCAAGTAATTCTTGTAATCTTTTTGGAAATCTTATGTTTTCGGGAAATCTCTCATGATTACTTCCTGGAATGTATCACCAAGTGTATGAATCGCCAAAACAGAGTATTCTATTGTTCATTTTACTTATATTACTTAAAATAAAATCAGTCCTATTTGTTTTAGTATCGGTCGGAGTAATATGTCACTTAACGTTCGCTGCTCTGCGGACGAACCGATGTTCCATTAGGAATATGGTAATCGGGCTGTCCGCTAGCAGCTGTTGTCGGATTGTCTATCTTTTTGTTATTTATATTTAGAGAGTGGAGATTTAACTGAGTTTATTATAGGAATAGCTTTGACTTTTTCAATTATAAAAAAATAGTGCTTGCAAAACAAACACTGTTTTAAGATTTTTTGGTATTAAATTTGTTGGATGGCTCTTTCATAACTTCCCCAATGCCTTACCATGTTGTAGAACAATTGCCTGTTATTTTTCCCTAAATATGTTATGCCAATTTTCCCTCTTTCTTCTTTGAGATGTCTCATGGCATATAATGTTTGTGCTTCGCACATAAAGATAACAGGTTCAGTTTCTTTTTCTTTACCAGTCTCCTTATCCTTGATTATTAAGTGTGATAGAAATTTCCTTCCACACTTTGGACAAGTAGTATCGAAATTATGTGGATCATTACTAAATCCTGCACGAATTTCGTCATCACTTAATTGATTATTACATGCCGGGCAAATTGCATGGGAAGTTGATATAAAATCTCCAAAAACTTTTTGTTTTAAACTAAGTTTTTGTTCTTGCCTTTGGTTAAATGACATCGATAACATCATAAGATTTCCTCCTTTTATATTAGTTAATATTTTTTGTTTTCTAGAATTATTTATACCTATTTTATATAAAAAGTCAAGCCCATCTGTTCTCTAAAATTTCCACTCTCTGTTCCTTATTTGAAACATAAAGATAGATGTTCGACAACTCGTCGCTATCTGCGATGTTTGCAGATAAGTGACGAGTTGTAGTGGGTAAACTGTGATGTTTACTTTTTTGTCCTAGTTTTGTCAGTTTTTTTCTTTTTTTGGATTGATAGATTTGCAATATCATTTTTATATCCAAAAAACCGAAAAATGCAAGAACTCTATACTGATGATTCGCTATTCGACCTTTGGAATAACGAAAAGAAAAAACTGAATAGATCTCATAAGATTATTTATCCTAAATCAAGAGAAATCTGGTATATTAAAATTTGAGCTAACATAGGAAGAGAACTTTTTGGCAAAAGTTGATTTTTCAGGCCTGTTTTAGTTGTAAGTATTATCGGAAATATGTATTTTTCTTTGCCTATGACTACTAAGTGAAATAGTGGGAAATATTATATGAAAGTTCAAAGCGTAAATTTTAAGAGAGACTCTTTTGTTGTCAATAGTCAATGAAGAACCTTTGATGCACAAAGATTTTTTACTAAAATAGGTTTAATGTCCAAGGAAGAATTTAAACAAATAAAAAAACTTCTGAGACTGATGTATTTCCCAGAAGATTCTTAATAGTTTTCCCCCGCTATATAGCGGGGTAGGAGCCCGAAGGTATAGTTTACCCTATTGTTTTATTAACAGGGTGGAGCCCTTATTTGGGCAGAGTGATTATAGTATACACAAAATTATTTAAAAATCAACTCATTTTTATTTTTTTACGCTTTTGAAATGCAAGATTACTTACTTCAGCTCACTAGAGAACTTCAGCAAAGAAACTACAGTCCGAGGACGGTAGAAATTTATTGAAATTGTTTAAAATTTTTTCTTAAATGGATAGATCAAAATGTTTCAAAAATCACGAGGGAAAAAATTCTTGATTTTATTTTGTTTCTTCAAAAGGAAGGTAAAGCGCCGAAAACAGTCAATCTCTACAAGGAGGTCATCAAATTCTTCTGCAGTCAGATATTGAAAGTTTCTTTTGATATTAATATTAAGCTATCTAAAGAACCGAAAAAATTACCGATTGTGCTTTCTAGAATCGAACTAGATCGTATGTTTTCTGTTCCACAAAATAATAAACACAGGATGCTTCTGATGCTGGCATATGGATGATGATTAAGGATTTCTGAAGTGGTGCATTTGGCTGTCCAAGACATCGATTTTGATTCGTTGACCATCCATATCAAATGAGCTAAATGACAAAAAGATAGAATAACCCTTCTTTCTCCGAAAATCAGGGATGAGTTGAAAACGTATTGTTCATTGAAAAAGCCAGATGAATATGTTTTTGAAAGTGAGAGAGGATGAATGTTACATACCAGAACTTTGGACAATATTTTTCATCATGCTAGACAAAAAGCTGGCGTTATCAAGCCAGCTACCTTTCATTCGCTTCGTCATTCGTTCGCTACACATTTGTTAGAAAATGGAACAGATATTCGTTATGTACAAGTGTTGTTGTGACACAATAATATCCGCACGACACAGATGTATACCCAAGTTACGAATCTGAGTTTAAAAAATGTTGTAAGTCCTTTATAGATATTTCGCTTTGTTTGCGTTATGCTCTTCAAGCGTTGTTCCGTAATGGATATTCCCCTGCATATCATGCAAATAATAGAGATAATCAGAGCTTTGTGGATTCAAGGCTGCGTTGATGCTTTCCCATGTCGGACTGCAAATCGGTGTCGGTGGTAATCATCTTACTGTCCTCGTATTATATGGATTGTTTTTGTCATCTATATTTCTTCCTATAAACGCAGGAGTGCAGTCGATGTATGTCGTTTTCAATCCGTAACATAAAGTGATATCCGCACCCAAAGCCATTCATATATCTAATCTTTTGAGAAATATCCCTGCGACGGTCGGTCTGTTGTCGTTGTTCCTTTCCTCTTTTTCTACGATACTCGCTAATATGATGGTAGTGTACCAGTTGGCTGGAGAACTGACTTTGCTTCGCACTCTGCTATTGAATGCTTCTAATTGCAGATATACGAGTTGGTCGATAATATTTTTTTTGACATCCACTTGATAGGTATCGGGATACAGAAAACCTTCTAAGGTAGAAGGTACAAGGTGCAAGGTAGAAGGTGAAAGGAAGGGATATTTTTTTTGATATTTAGCGATGATTGTCGGATTGCTTACAAATGCGATGTAGTCGCCACCGGTGATATATCATTTTCTTGCTAATGCGGCATCGATGTCGTACATGGATCGTCCTTCAAGCAATGTTGGACGGATATAGGTTTTGTCGGGTCATTTCAATATTTTTTTGACGAATGTCGCTCTGGTGTAGCTCCCGCTAAATCCGTAATCTCCCGGTTCAAGTTTGGATAAATCCACGTTGTTGTTTTTGATGTATACCTTTACGCGAAATCTTTCAATCATCCCCAATTGGTTCAGGATTTTTCCTGCGCCTTCTCACGAGTTGATAGTGATTTTTTCGTTAAGCGAAATATTTTTCATAAAAAGATATATTATTCGGATTATGAGGAGCAGTAAGATGTATCTTCCTAATTTTATTTTTTTCTTTGGGTGGTTCATGATGGATGTGATTAAATAAATATCGTGAGAACGATGATAGTTATATCGCTAATAAATTCAAACAATTTAAAAAAATATGAAAATAAAATAAAATGAAAAACAAACCCACCCTGACCCCCCCTTAACAGGGCGGGAATCAAGGATCTCTTTTTATTTTTCAATATAGTCCCCCTGTTAAGGGGCTTGTACTTTGTGAAATCAAAGTGGAATGAGGGGGTTTGTTAAAAATTAAAATAAAAAAAACTGATAGAGTACTGGCTTGAGTCCTAAAACAATTAAAAAAAACGCTGAGGGAAACCTCAACGCTTGCAATTCTATTGATACTTTCGTTCGATCTTCAAACGTATCATCTGTTCGTGTTCCCATCGTGCCCCTCTGGAAGATTCCCAATCTCGCATAAAAAACATTTTTTTGATATATCCGCTTTCAAATATCGGCAGATATAACTGGTAGAGTATGTCATTATCATATTCTACTTTTTTGTTTTTTATCCGCTGGATAGGTTCTTCGAACGGTGTTTGATCGAACATGTTTTCTCCTGCATTGTGCAGATGTGTAATGTATTCTGACATAGCCAGAATATTGTTTTGCAGATTTCCTGTACCTCCGGTACTGACCGGACCAGATACCATACTGACCGGTTGATGCGTAGTACCTAAAATCATCGTTGCTACTTGAAATAATTCATCGTAGGAATTGGCTTTATCCAACCGTCCCTTAATGAGTCTATATCGAGCCACTAAATCATCCATCTCTTCGTGAAACGAATGAAATTTTGTAGTGCTTTGGATAAATTCTTGCGGTCTTGGCCAATATTTTGGACTCCCTGCAAGTTGTACCATCCAAGCAACTTGATTTTTGTACAATAATCCCTTTTGTGTCTGGGCTTGTGCTTCACAGAACGAAACAAATTTTTCTACCGAATCGAATTCGATTTCTGCTAGTGTTTTTCCTATAAGCATAGTTGTATGTTTTTTTTTGTTTTTACCTTTATATCTATTCTACCCTAAAAGTCAATTATGATTAGTTTGTACTAGAATTTGAAATCTATATGGTAATGACCATGTGAACGTATCTTGGACAAAATTTTCTTATTGATGCTAAAATCAGAACCTATATCGCTGATAAGATTTCTGCGTTATATCAAACATCGTGATGTGAAGCGTTGATAGAGATCTGACCTGGAAAAGGCTCTATAACCAAACTTATCCATTCTATCTCTTCTCATTTTTTTGTGATTGAAAAAGATTCGACACTGATTCCAAATCTCAGATCGATTATCCCCAACATCCAACTTATCGAAGGCGATGTCCTCGATGTTGACGTAGAACATCTTCTCAAACACCACCATATAGATTCAAAAAAGACCTTTGTTTCTGGTAATCTTCCGTATTATATCACTTCTCCGATATTGAGGAAATTTTTCAGCGAATGAAAGCAGGATTTTGCGTGAGGACTGTTTATGGTGCAAGATGAGGTCGGCCAGAAAGTGAAATATGATGCCAAAAAAAAATCTTATCTTCGATGGCTGCTCAATTTTTCATATACGGTCACGTACGTCAAAACCGTTCCTGCAAAAGCGTTTAAACCTGCTCCCAAAGTCAAAAGCTGCCTCATACAATTAGCAATGAGACAGGATATATTAGAGATTGCATGGGAAAAATTCATCTCGTTTTTGGAATTGTTTGCGCCGTATAGTAGAAAGACCGTATGAGCCATCCAAAAAATGATTAAAAAAAAATCAGACATAAAGAGACACGAAATTGTACCCGAAGGGTATATATGTTTTGAAATTCCTGTCGCTCTCCAAAAGAAAAGATTGGAAGAGATGAGTCGGGAGGATATCACCGCTATTCTCTCTCAGAGTCCCTAAGGTCGCAGGTTTGTAAGGTCTTGCAAATCAGCGTATATTAAGTATAAAAAAATCGTTATCTATTGTTTTAATTTTTTCAGTATACTTGATGAGCGTTCGTGTATACAACGGAGAAAAATTCCAGAGAGGGAAAGTCTGGTACTTGATTTTTACTCTAGTTTTCGCCTGTGTTTTTTTGCTTTCTATTTTCTACAATAATATTGTCGGCGCGGTGGTGATGTTCTTTTTGCTGGGATGATATTTTTATTATTCAACCATCAATAACCAAGTGGTCACCATGAAAGCGGAAAGGACTCAACTTCTCATATGAACCAAATCGTATCCGTGGAATTCGTTCACATGATTCGCTTTAGAGCCTTATAGTCTCAAGGATCAGAGAATAAAAAATATTGTTTTTGTGACTGCTTCATGACATATGATCTATAGTTTTGATGATTCTCTTGCACATGTAGAAACATTTATCACTGAACTCACTACCTCTCTTCCTGGGCTTGGCGATTATCATCAGACCTTTCTCGATAGATTTTCTAGGAGATGCAAACTTTAAAAATAGCAGAAAGCTTAAAGCCTAAAGCTTAAAGCAGAAAGCAAAAATATAAAAAATCCAAAATCATTCATCTTTCATCATTCATTATTAATCAGTAGTATGGTTTCATCACATAAATTAGTCATCAAGGATGCCGCATGGCAGCTTTTTGGAAGGATTATCAGCGCGTTATTCGGTTTTCTTACTATCAAGATCATGACGCCTTATCTCTGACCTTTGAGATATGGTGATTATTCTACGATACTAAAATATTTCGCTATATGGACGGCGTTGGCAGATTTGTGACTCTATGTGCTAGCGGTCAAAAGATTGTGAGAGATAAAAGAGAAAGTCGATTCCCAACTTACAACCAAAGAAGAGTGAAGAAGTCCTGTCTATAAAGAATTGAGAGAGGAATATGGCAGATTCGTATGATCGAGAGTGCTTATCATGGCTGTGATCTATGTGATCGCTATCGTAATTGCATACCTCTTGCCTGCATATACTTCCAATCCTTATCTTGTTCGATGATTGCCTTTTGGTATGATATTTTCAGCAAGTTTTATGTTTGCTGGTGTCCAACAGCTTCCTTTGCAGATTTTCTGGAGAATGGATCAGTTGAGCCGAACCTTGATTACCGCTAGGCTTTCTCAGATAGCCATTTTGGTGCCTGTCGTATATCTTTTTTTCAGACATGTGAGCTTCAATGGAAGTTCTGTTTCTATTCTTGCATTCTGTCTCATCATGTTTTCTGTCGTCGCGAGCTCTATCGGACAAAATTTTGAAATACATTTCAGAGCGCATAAAATATTGCCGCTCAAAATCAACTTTGATCGGAAATTCACGAAAGCGTTGATTATCAGAAATCGGCAATATGGAGTATCTTACTATCTTAGTAGTTTTCATACCTTGATTGTGCTTCTGTTTTTAGGTCGGTTTTTCCCTACTTCAGGTGGGCATGATTATGCCGGTATCCGAGCGCTAGCATTATCATTGATAGAGATATTGCTGATCATCCCTTCGTCGTTGGGTAATAGCTTATTGCACAAGATCTCCCATTATACCCTCATCAATAAACGCAAAAGTCTTTGAAATCTACTGGTGATGATGTATCGGATATGAGCTATCATTGCGTTGAATTTCTGGATATTTTCTGATCGGATTATCCGTTTTGTTTCCGGTAAAGCTTTTATCTGAACTTTTGAGACATTGCATACCCGATGATCAAATCAAGTGTTGCCGTTTCTTTGAATTGTCTTGTTCCGAAGCTTTATCAAACAAGTATATAATTATCTTTTTGTTGCTGTAGAAAAACAGAATGTGCTTTTGCCCATAAATCTGGTCGGTGTGCTTATCGGTATCCCTTTATGAGTCTTTATGATCCCAAAATATGGATTGCTCGGTGGGGCAGCCACTCAATTAGCTATCGAATTTTTCTTTATGATATGAGCTATCTGGACGGGACGGAGAAAACAAGTACAACCTTTGTATTCCATGAAAAGCGCTTCTTTACTGACTTTACGATTAGCTGTTTTTGTCGTTCTCGGATATGGTATCCTTTATTATATGCATCTTAATTTTCTTACGTTCTTTGCTGTCGCTCTAGCATTTAATTTTGTACTTGTACTGTTGTGCTTGCCGACAATCAAAAAGGTCGCTAAAGGATTGACGGTAGAAGATGCGGTAGATCCTACTGCGTATTAATCATCGGTTTTCTCATTGATTTAACTTCTATCAGCATTTTCCCTTCTTTCTCTTCTATTGAAGAAAGTTTCACTTTCACTTTTTCTCATACTTTAAATTGTTTCAGCATCTCTTTGTGTTCTACTTTGAATCTTGCATTAAATTTTTTGTTTTTATCTAAAGTTATAAATGCCACTTTGTTTTGGATGCTATTGATGATTGCTGGATAGATCTGTTTTGTTACGATATCTTGCTTTTCTAAAGCAGGCAATCTTCCTATCATCATTTTTAACTCTTCTTCAGAAATCGGTTCGATTGCTCTTCTTTCTTGTATCTTCTTGCTATAAGCGAGAATATCTTCTTTGAGTCATGCTTTTTGAGTGTGTTGTGTCTTATCCATTGAAAATTTATCAATCAATCTTTCCAGATCTTGTTGTGTAGGATGATTGATGATAAGGAAATGCTCTGATTCTGTAGGAAATCCTTCAATCATTTCAGGTAATTTTTTTGGACTATAGATATAAATATTTCATCTTTCTGGATATATCTTTAAAAATCCATATCTGAAAAATCCTGCGGTTTGCGGACCATTCTTTAATCTATCTTCGATATCAACGATAAAATTCATATCATTGTAGCGTAATTCTTTCCCTTCTTTCTGCAGTTCTTGGAATGTTTGAATATTTTTTTCTATTTTTTGTTTGTGCTCTTCTGATTTCTCTTTGAGAGTCACTTCTTTCCCATTTTCGTTTTTTATTTTAGTGTTTTCCAAATAGTGTTGTGAAAATTTTTCAAATCAAGTATGTGCAGGATCTTTGAAATATTCAAAAATATCTCTGATCGGTATGAGACGGTAGAGTCCGAATAATGTCTGATAATTATTTTTGTAATCTACGCTGCTTATCTGATAATCCATGCTATCAACGGTATTTACAAAATTGACGAATCTTTGGATCTGAGGCAGTTTATCTTTGTCTATGGCTCAAAGCTCTTTGAATATCTTGAATATGATCTGTGTTGTAGAACTTGGTCTGTTGGTGAACATAGCTTCTGTTGAAGTATCAGAATGCTCACTCGCTATTTTCTTCACTTTGGTAGTGGTGATTTCTTTCCCGTTTTCTATTTTTTTTTCTTCTTTTCTGATTGTTTTTAATCCGCTTGCTGTCCCTCATATATCAAAAAGTATCCCTTCATCTACCATATCTACCTCATTATGTTCTACCTCGTTAAATCTTTTTTTTGCATCTACGCCAAATTCTTTAAGCAGAAATTGTACAGATGATTTATCGATATCATTTGTTTTATGGACGTATAATTTCTCTTTGTTGATAAATCTTTTGAGTACTTCAGCAAAATCTTCTTTTGTAATCTCTGCTTTGCTTTTCCCTTTCCGTTTTTTCTGTTTTTCTCTGACAAGTTTGAAAAAATCTTTGATGTATTCGGTTGCGTTCTGATTTTTGGATTCGTTCAAAAAAGTGATTGCGTTCTGTATTTTTTTTGCTGATTTAGTTATATCTCATCCTTCTTGGATGTATCGGCGTATCTCATCGATGATATCATCTGGACTCACTTTCAAAAGTTCTTTTCCTTTTGACTTGATGATCACGCTATCTTCATATTGGATCTCATCCAAAAAATCTTTTGCTTTTATCATATATTTTTTTGGTAACTGTTTGCGTTTAAAGTGTTCTTGAGCTTCTTCTGACATATCGTAGATATATTTATCTTTTTTTGATTTCTCTTTTCTTTCTGTTGTCTCCTGTTTTTCAAATGTATCCGCTTTTGGTTTAGAAGCCATTATATCTTCATTGGTTATGGGAAATATATGATGATAATTATTTTCTCCTCTTATTTTGCATATAATCTTGTCTCCATCTCTTTTTATGACATCTATCTTATAGATTCCATCATGTAATTGGCCCTGGAAACGTCATTTTGTGAGTTCGAAAAGATATGCATTCGTTGTTTTGTTATTATCCAATCATTTTTTTAAATTCAGAAATAAGACTCTTGAAAAATTTTCTCGTTTTTTTGGTTCTACCTTTTCTTTCTTTGTTGCTTCCATTTCTTTTTTAAGTCTTTCTTGAGTACGTTTTTTGATATTAGCAAAAGTGCCTTCTCCTGTGCGAATTGTTCCCATAAAATTCGTCTTTGAACGCATAATGGGTTTTACACCCTTTTTTTTTCTTATGTTATTTTTTTCTTTAAAATCTGATTCTTTTGCTTTGTTCATATTTTTTTCTTTAAAATTTAAAGTAGATAGTTATATTATATCCGTAAATACGAAAAAAAGCAAATTTTGATGAGTATTTTATATCTATGATAATTTATGTTAAAAACGTTAGCTATAGAAACTAGTTGTGATGATACTTCTTTGGGCATAGTGTCTTGGGATGGCCAGATTTTTTCTGTTGATTCGTTACTGGCATATTCTCAAATCCAAGATCATCAAAAATATTGAGGTGTGGTTCCTGAAATAGCTTCTAGGCTTCATTCAGAAAAAATCATTGAAGTCATCAAAAATATCGGTTTAGAAAAGATCAAAGATGTAGATTTTATCAGCGTTACTGTTCATCCTGGACTTCCCGGTTCGTTGGTGGTTGGGAAGGCGGTTGCTTCATTGCTTTCTAGTTATTTTGCTAAACCTTTGGTATATGTGAATCATATCTATGGTCACTTATTCTCGCTTCTCCTTGAAAGAAATCCTTCTGAAATCAAATTTCCGTTTGTTGTTTTGACCGCGAGTGGAGGACACAACGACATTTATATCGTTACCGATAATGAATGATGAATAATGAATAATGAATGATTGGAACGAAATTCTTTTTGATGATACAGAATCGCAAAGATCTGATATACGTTGGATGATGCTGCGGGTGAGTGTTTTGATAAGGTTGCAAGAATGTTGTGAGGGCCTTATCCTGGAGGACAACGAATCGCTGAAAAAGCATTACTTAGTCGTAAGGCCAATAAAGTCCTTAAAGTCGAAGGTCAAGAAAAAGAAATTGACTTTACAAATCTTGAGACTTTTGACTTGAAGGACTTTCATTTCAAGAGGATCTTTCTCTCCAAGGATGCCTTTGAATTTAGTTTTTCGTGAATGAAATCTCAGGTATCAACCTTACTAAAAAAACTAAGGAACGAGGGACAAGGGATGAGTGACAAGGATTGAACACATGTTCCATGAACCTTGTCCCAACTCCCAGAAGAATTAGTTTGCGATATTGCCTATGAATTTCAAGAAGCAGTTGTTGAAGTGATGGTGAAAAAGCTTGTTAGAGCTGGCATTGCTTTTGATGCAAAAACTTTATGATTGGCTGGAGGAGTATCCTGCAATGATAGATTGTGGGAATACTTAAATCAACAATTAGAAATGATAAATGATAAATTAGAGATAAAGTGAAAAAAACAAACGAATGTGGTTTGTCTCAGACCCATGAAAAAAGTCTATTCTATGGATAATGCAGCGATGATAGGGGTGGCGGGAATACTTGAGTTTACACATAATTAGGCGGATAGTATCTGCCCCTACGAAACAAAATTAATCATAGAAAAAGAGCTCCGGGAAACCGGAACTCTCATGCTATTCGTAATTGAACTCACCGTATTGGCTTTTGATAGTGAGTTTTTTTTGTTTGGCAGATTTTACTATGCCGATGATTTGTGCTTTTACATTAAATTTTTCTGAAATTTCAATAATTTCTGTGGCTGCTTTTTGATTTTTTACGTAAATCTCCATTCGGTGTCCCATGTTGAATACTTTGTACATGTCTTCCCAAGGTGTTTCAGATTCTTTTTGGATCATCTGAAACAATGGAGGCAGAGGAAATAAATTGTCTTTTATAATGTGAACATTATCCACAAATTTCATGACTTTCGTCTGTCCGCCACCGGAACAATGGATGATACCATCCAACATATCCACATTCACCTTATTCAATATCTGTTTGATGATAGGTGCATAGGTTCTTGTTGGTGAAAGAACCAATTTTCCTACATTTTTTGATAGTGCATCAGGATCATTTTGACAATATTCACTGGGTACTGGTGAATCTACTCGGTGCACTCCACAATAAATGACGTCCTTTGGTGTGTTGGGGTCAAATGTTTCAGGATATTTTTGCATATATTCGTTACAAAAGATATCATGTCTGGAGTTGGTTAATCCGTTGCTTCCCATCCCGCTATTGTATTCATTTTCATAAGTTGCTGTGCCAGATGAAGAAAGTCCTACAATAAGATTGCCTGGTTGAATTTCTATGTCAATGACTTTGCCTCGTGACATTCTACAGCTAAGCGTATTGTCGATAGTTATTGTTCTCACCAAATCTCCTAAATCAGCTGTTTCACCACCGGTACTCTTAATTTCGATGCCAAGTTTTCTCATCTTTTCAAGGAACTCCTCTGTACCATTGATGATTTCTGCAATCACTTCTGCGGGTATCAGATGTTTATTTCTTCCGATAGTCGCTGAAAGAAGGAGAGGAACATTTATAGCTCCTATACAAAGAAGATCGTCTAAATTCATGACAATCGAATCTTGAACAACTCCTTTCCATATAGAAATATCACCTGTTTCTTTCCAATATAGGTATGCTAAAGCGGATTTGGTGCCTGCTCCATCTGCATGCATGACATAACAGTGTTTTTCACTATCCATAAATGGATCTGGCATGATTTTACAAAAAGCATTTGGGAAAATGCCTTTATCAATGTTTTTGATTGCGTTATGTACATCTTCTTTGCTTGATGAAACGCCTCTTTTTTCGTAGGTACTTTGTTGTGACATAAATTTTTGGTTTAAGTTTATATATTTTTGTTTTTTTAAATCATATATATTAAGACTATAAAGTCAATAAAATTTGATTGAGTAAAAATCCAAATACAAAAAAGACGAGTTTCCTCGTCCTTTTAATTTTTTTCATATAGGAATTTCTAAAAAAATTATTTTTGGATGCTTTTGATCGTGATATCGAAAATCAACGTCTTTCCTGCTAGTTCTGGATTCGCATCAAACGTGATTTCTTTGTCAGTTACTTTATATACTTTGAATGTTTGTCCATTTTGCGACATTACTTGCATACCTATTTGATATTGCTCTGATTGAGGTACCTGTGTCTTTGGAACCGTGATAAGTTTTTTTTCATCTCGTTCTCCGTATGCGTCTTTTGGAGCTATAGTTATTGTTTTTGTCTCTCCGACTTTCATACCGACAACTGCTTGATCGAATCCTGCTATCATCTGTCCTGCACCTGCAGTGAATGCTAATCCTTCATTATAATTTCTTCCTGATGCATATTTTCCGCATGCTTTTGCGACGCTTTCTACGCTGGTATCAAATACCGTCGCTTCATCCAATCTTCCTACATAGTCTACGGTTATGCTGCTGCCTTTTGCTACTGCTGCACCGTTTGAAGATGCTTGAGCTTGTTGTAGATATGCTGCGATGGCTTGTTTACAAGCACTGTTGTCAGTAGTGGTCTCTGCAGTCTGATTAGTTTGAGTGTCTTCTGTTTGTTGTTTTTTTGTTGAGCATCACATGAGTCATAACATACTTAATGATAAAATGGATATTGCAATGATTTTTTGAGTAGAGTTGTTTTGCGTCATTCTCCTTTTCGTATAAGGATAAAAAAAGTTGCCCTAATGTATATATTTTTCTTTTATTTTCAAACCTTATTTTATCAGCATTTTTTTTTGCAAATGCAGCAAAAATCACTATAACGAACGTATATGCCATATTTTGGCTTTGTTTTCGGTTGTTTTTGTCGGATTTAGCACCTTATATATCTCCATGAAATCTTTGTTTTCCAAGACGCTTTTCAAGGTAACTTTGATGCTGATTGTTCTTTTATCTGCTTTTCTTATCGGAAAAATTAATGCAAGCATCCCCAATGATTACATAGCGAATTATGAAATCAAAACTGATTATGATAAAATTCTCTGACTTTTTGTCCAGATCGATGCTGCGACAAAGATTTGAACTCAGATTCCTCAAACTAAGTTTGCTGACCTCAATACAAGTTTTCAGACGGTATTCCCAAAATTTCCTCAGGACTATGCCTTCAAAGTCACGTATCAGCAATGTTTGGATATCACGCAAGGATTGATCACCTATACCAGCACTGATTATCAAAGCAAACTAGCTTCGTTTATGACCAATTGTTACAAACCGTTTGGTGATATCGTAAAACAAGTGAATTCAAAATATACGGTTGTCGCTAATGCGAAAATTTCTCCTCAAGGATGACCTGCTCCATTGACCGTTACTTTCGATGGTAGAGCAAGTATGGATCCTTCTAATGATACCATTCCTTCAAAAAATTATTATCGATATTATAGAGATATTGATGGGAATGATACTACTATCGGTGTATGACCTGTAGTCAATACTACGTTTGCTGCTCCAGGAAATTATCAAGTGCATCTGACGGTGAGAAGCTCGAATAAAGCGACTAATGGTATTTTTGATGGTGAAAAAACCATCTCTATCGATGTGCTGCCAAAGACTGCAAATATTGTCGTCTATGCCAACGGACAAAAATTAGTCAAAGATGGAAATATCAAACTCGGCATCCAAGAAGCTCAAAAATGAATTATCTTTGATGGTTCTGCTACGTTACCGATGTGAGGAAGACAAATTCTTACGCATAATCGAACGATAACTTCCAAAGATGGTTTCTCCTATACCAAAGATGGCGATGGAAAACCTAGTATTATGAGGTTAGTTTTACCAGGACAATGAGAATATAAACTTGCATTGACTACAATTGATAATGAATCAAATAAAATTACAGAGAATTATTATATCTTAGTGTCTGATCCGGTAGCTATCATAAAACAACAGCCAGATCAAGGAAATACTTCCATGACGTTCGCTTTTGATTCTAGTACATCATATTCTATTGTCTCTAGCCTCAAGCTCTATACTCGAGAAATATTTGATGATCAATGAAATAAAACCGATACTTTCCAAGGCAAATCAATCAAAAAACAATTCAAAAAACCATGAACGTACACGGTTAAACTTACTGTACAAGATGAGCTTGGTCAGACCAATACGGATTCAATCTCTGTATATGCTGAATCTACTGATCCTATTCCTCAGTTTACTATCGTACCAAGCAATGCTCGAAAAAATCCTTCTGAATTTATTTTGGATGCTTCTGTGAGTTTTGATCTTGATGTAATAAATGGATATGATAGTCTAAATTATGAACGAACATTCTCTGATCCTTCAGTAAGCAAGATCGTCAACACAGAAAAAAATAATCAAAAGATCAAAGTGCAATTTGATGCTGTTGGGAAACATACGGTCAAACTCACGGTAAGAGATAGTTATGGAAAGATTGCTGAAATATCAAAAGATATCGATGTACTCTCCATTTTGAGACCTGAAATATTCGTTGTTCCTATCGCTACGCCATGGGGTAATCCGATGAATTTTGTTGTAAAATCCAATCAACCTATTGTAAATTATCAATGGGATTTTGCTGATGCTGATACGAGAACTATCCAGACCGATAAAATAGCTCATACCTACAAAAAGGCCGGTGTGTATCTCGTTGTCCTTAAGGTGAGCGGAGCTGATGGCGCAATGAATGAAGTGAGTAAGAATGTGTTTGTCGGTGAAAAAGATTATCCGGTAGCAGGTTTTAATGTGATTGATGCAAGTTCCAATATCCAAACTCAAAGTGATGAATGTCCTAATGTTGATGCTACGGGTACTATGATCCCTGCATATAGAATGGATAGATATGCTGATTTCACTGTAGATCCTTCTTTGTCCGTCAATACCAAAGGCGAAAAATTATGAATGCAGTTTTTCTTTCAGCCCCAAAATTGAGAAATATTCAAGCAAGATATGTTCAAATACAAATTCAATGAATTAGGATGTACGTTTATCGAGCTCACTGCAGAAGATACAACGATCTCAAAAAGCGCTAAATCCAGGATATATTTTAAGGTAGTCAATGCTTTGCCAAAACTTGATAATATTGTCCTTTTCTTTCCTCAATACGGAAATGAAATGGGTGTAGGATTCAGTGAAAATAATGTCAAAGATATCTTTAATGGCACTTTTGATCCTTTGATTGTCAAAGTAAGCGCTACTAATGCTATTGATCCTGACTGATTTATCTCCTACTACAAACGGTATTATTATTATAAGGATGATCCGACAAGACAGCTTGAAACTAAAATCACTCCAGGTAATATTCCCTATGCATTCTTTTCGTTGCCTAGAGTCCCAGGCGAATTCATGTTTGGAGTCACTATGTACGACAATGACGATGGCAGCCAAAGCAATCAAGATATCATCGGTAATGGTCCGCTCGTGTTCTTTCCGCCTGATGTTACGAGACCAGATATTCCGCTTGTCACTCTCAAATCTGATCTTGCAAGCGTAGAAATCGGTGATCAAGTGACCTTTGATGTCGTTTCAAAAATAATTTCAGATAGACCTGATTTTATTCAAGAGAGGACTATCCAATATGATTTTGATGGAGATTGAACGTGGGATCTTACAACTAAATCTGATCGCGTCACTCATATCTATACAGAACCCAATGAATTCTGATACAGACCAAGAGCAGCAGTGCTGTATAGAGGATATAAATGAATCGGTGTCTGAGGTACTATCGTAGTAAAAAATGGACTCAAACCGATGCTGCTGTCTGATACTTTTGATAAACTTGCTATCTTCAGGGATGTGAGTCTTGGAGATATCTCCAATAAAAATATCTGTCTCAGTCTCAAGGACTGCAAAAATAATTCGTGATTTATCGTAATTTCTGGTGATGCATTTGATTTCACGTATCCTGATTATGGAAAATATTTCATCAATATGGATGTGACTGACAAATATGCGAATATGGCAAATAAGAAACGAACTTTGAATATGAGTACAGGTACAGCTAATATGGGTGATTTCCATATCCTTTCTATACCTGCCGTTTCTCTTGCTAGCGGCGCTATCGATTTCTATGTCGGCAAAAATCTCAACAACAGCATCCTTTATTATATCAAATACGATAATTCAAGAGGACAATGTTATGTAGATACTGATCTTGGTGTAGATAGTGATGGTGATGGAGTCAAAGACAATGATAAGGATTTTTATTGTAATCAGCTCTATCTCCAAAAATACGAACCGAAATATCAGTCAGCACTTGGTAGAATCTACTATACTAATCCTGCTAATACACTCGTTTCCAAAGATTTCAATGTTTCATTTCTGGATTTTCAAACTAACCTTACTCCTGAAATGACGGCAATATACAAAGAAATACAAGATGTTATTAGTTCTCTTGCGGTAGGAACTACGGGTACTATCAATGACTTCAGAACGTTGTTGGTGAGTCTGAGAGATGGATTGATTGATGAAAATGACACCAAATCAAATGTTGTTTCTGTTAAAAATTTCTATGATGCTAAAGCTATCCAACTTCCTGATACTCAAAAAAATCTTTTGCAGGATGTCTTTACAAGATTGACGGATAGTTCAGTAGCTGCTGCTGCATGAGGCAATCAATATGATCTTGCTAAGGCAGAAATCCTTAGCATCTTACCTACTAACCTTTCTGTGGATGTCGAATGATTGTTTAAGGAATTTGAATCTGTTGTCTCTGATACAAAAACTAATATTTCACAACAGGATAAGAGAAAACAAGTGCTCCAGGATATCATAAATCTTATTACAAAAAATCTTGCTCCCGCATGAGCGACAGTAAGCGCAAATCAAGTTGATCCTCTTGATATGACAACAACTATCATGCCAAATATGTGTAATATCCTTGCATTCTATGGTATCGTCAGTGATGCTTGTCCCAACGCCAATGTCAAAATCGTTCCTAATGCTACAACTATTCAATCTTCTAATGCAACTTCCTGATGAACTGCATGGTGGAAAATAATCCTTATCATCCTTTGAATATTGGTCGGTGTATTTGTTGTCCTTGTGATTGTCTTTGCTGTAAGAGCGAGAATGAATCAACAAGAAGAAAATAATGAAGTACCTCCGGAAAATACTAATTAATAATTAATAATGAATAATTAATAATGAATAATGAATAATGTTGGTATTCTTTTACATAAAAAAAATCTCTCCTGTCGTGGGAGAGATTTTTTTGTAAGTTATTATTGTTTTTCATAGTGTTCTACTGTTTCATCAAAATAGTTAAGTTCTATACCTACTTGGCGAAACATCTCTTCAGATTCTCCTCCTGCATGATATCTTTTGTCTGCAATGACTTTTCTGATTCCACTGCTGATAATCAGCATTGCACAGGTTCTGCATGGTGTCATCTTACAATACAACGTTGCTCCATCCAAAGCTACACCTAATTTAGCAGCTTGACAGAGAGCGTTCTGTTCGGCATGAACGGTTCTTACACAGTGATTGGTTACACTACCATCTTCATGTGTCATTTGCTTGAATTGATGACCGATTTCGTCGCAATGCGGCAATCCTGGAGGCGATCCTACATATCCTGTACATAAAATTTGCTTGTTTTTTGCTATTACGCATCCGCTTCTGCCTCTATCGCAGGTAGCTCTTTTGGCTACTGTTCTCGCTACTTCCATGAAGTATTCATCTCGTGTGGGACGAATGTATTTTTCTTCAGCCATTATAGGGTAGGTAAAGGGTAAAAGGTGGAAGGGACAAGGGACAAGGTGAAAGGTGAAAGGGTGGAAGGGTGGAAGGGTGGAAGGTAGAACATATATTTTGTATTATAATTATAATATAACTAATGTCAATAAATATTTAAAATTCTGCTATCAAAAAAAGAGCTCCGGGAAACCGGAACTCTCATAGGTATTTTTATTCGTGAATGATGATCTGATCACGATCAGGACCCGTTGAAATAAATTTTATTTCTGTCTCTGTTTCTTCTTCGATGAACATCAGATATACTTTAAAACTTGGTGGCAGGTCATCAAAGTCTTTGATTAAAGACATGTTTTCCCAGCTCTGACACTCTCTAAATATAGGTGATCCATTCTTCTCGTATCCTGTGCATAATTTTATAGATTCCAAATCTGACAACACATCCGCTTTGGAGATGATGAGATCAGTGACTCCATTGATCATGCATGCATATTTGAGCAAAGGCAGGTCAAGCCAGCCCGTCCTGCGTGGACGACCGGTGGTTGCTCCATGTTCATTCCCTTTTTTTCTCAATGCAATGCCTTGCGTAAATTCATCTGTATCATTCATGCTCGCGTTAGGATACTCACGTTCTTCGTCTTCACGTTTATGTGTCTGACACCAGATGTCGGATTTCTCTCCTCCTAATTCGGTAGGAAAAGGGCCGTTACCTACACGGGTACAATAGGCTTTGAATAAGCCATATACTTTACCGATGCGATTGGCAGCTACACCCAAACCGATGCAAACTCCACCGATAGTAGTGTTGGAGCTTGTGACGTAAGGATAGTCTCCGTGGTCGATATCAAGCAATGTTCCTTGTGCGCCTTCGGCAAGTACTGTTTGTTCTGCATCCAGTTTTTCGTTTATCCACTTGGGTCCATCAACAATTTTGAATTGTTTCATAAACTCTACCGCTTCCAAAAATGCATTACCTTCAGCCATTAATGTGTTTGCGTCAAAGTTACCTCCAAGTGCTGTCATCAACATACAATGTTTGTTTTGCAATTCACTGTATTTCATAGCAAAACCATCCTGTAACATATCGCCTATCCGTAATCCATTACGACTTACGTGATCAGTATAGGTAGGTCCGATGCCTTGTTTCGTGGTTCCTATCTTTTGACATCCTTTGGCTGATTCGCTTGCACCATCAAGAAGCCGATGAGTAGGCATTATGATTTTTGCTTGTTGTGCGATAACGATCCTTTTTTTGAGCTCTTCCAACGGAATGTATTGTAATAATCCTTCGATCTCTTTTTTGAAAGCGATAGGACATATCACCATGCCATTCCCTAAAAAATTCAATTTTTCTGAATGAAAAATTCCAGAAGGAATCAGATGAAGCACATGTTTTATTGATCCCAATTCCAGTGTGTGACCAGCATTGGGTCCACCTTGAAATCTTGCGATGATGTCGTACTTTGGGGTCAGTACGTCAATTATTTTTCCTTTGCCTTCATCTCCCCATTGAAGGCCTAATACTACGTCTAGTTTCATATTATTTTTTTTTAGATTTTTTGTTTACTTGCTTGTTCCATAATTTGGTTCCTGATGCGCTAATTTTATATCGTGCGGATGAGATTCTAATTCACCTGCATTTGTAATCTGCATCCATTTTGCTCTTTTTAATTCAGCTAAGTTTGTTGCTCCTGTCAATTTCATAGTTTCGCGAAGTCCTCCTGCATATTGGAAGATGATGTCTGTAACCGTTCCTTTGTAGGGTACAAAACCGACAATTCCGTGTGAGATCAATGTTTTTCCATCTTGTTCATACCTGCTTCCAGAACCGTTTTTCATAGCATCAATACTTCCCATGCCTCGATAGACTTTCACTTTTGCGCCTTCATGGATAATGGTTTCACCTGGAGCTTCATCAGTTCCAGCAAAAGCATTGCCCATCATTATGGCTTTTGCACCTGCAACAATGGCTTTGCCTATGTCACCGGTATTTTTAATTCCTCCATCAGCGATGACTGCAATATGCGGATATTGTCTTTGCAATGCTGCATGCACCTCTTTGACTGCAGAAAATTGAGGCAATCCTACACCAGAGATTTTCCTGGTAGAACAGATCGCACCTGGACCTACACCAACTTTGATGATGTCAGCACCTGCTTCCGCCAAAAATAATGCGCCTTCAGCTGTCACGACATTACCAGCCACTACGGGCATAGTCGGGAATTCTTTTTTGATTGATGAGATAAGATCTGCTACATAATCACTGTGCCCTTGCGAAGAATCAATCACAAGAAGATCCACTTCGGCTTCCACAAGCAAACATACTCTTTCCATGGTATGGGGAGCAGTGCTTATTGCGGCAGCAACGCGTAATCTTCCTTGGATGTCTTTGCAGGCAAAAGGAAAAGTTTTTAGATTTTCCACATCTTTGGAAGTGATCATACCTATCAAAACGTTGTTTTCATCTGCTATCAGCAAAGCTTTGGTATTGTTTTGTGTGTTGTTGGCAAAAATCCGTTTAGCTTTTCCCAAATCTACAAAACTGGTTTTTTCGCTTTGGACTTCTTCCAATCTTACAATGACTGGATTTTTTACCATGCTTGTAGTAATAGCTTTTTCAAAATTTTCTTCCTGAAAACGAACCGAAGGCCGTACAGCGAGCCCTAAAATCTTATTATCCTTGTCCAATACCGGTATAGAACTAAAGCCAGCTTTCTGCATCAATTCTGCAGTCTCTTTGATGGTTGTAGTATCGTTTACATGGATAGGATTTGAGATCATCAGATTTTCTGCTCTTTTCACTTTTTTTACTTGTTTGACCTGTTCATCAGTGCTTAAATTGACATGGATGACTCCGATGCCACCTTCGCGGGCCATGGCGATTGCCATTTTTGCTTCGGTAACGGTATCCATGGCAGCTGATAAAAACGGTTTTTTTAATATTAATTCGTGACCATCACGGTCTTTGCACAGCAGCGTAGAGATATCTGATTCTGAGCCTCTTTTGAGATAACCAGGCAAGATTACAATATCATCATACGTTAATGCAATAGCGTTTGTTTCCATATTTTTTTTGTTTTTTTTAGTGAATATTATTTTTATTTTTGTATGCTATGATAGTTTTTTAATACCAATATGTCAAATAGTTTTTTGGTATAAAATTTTATTGTAAAATGTTAGCAAAAAGATAGTATCTTTGTTTATATAACAAAATATATTCATAAACTAAAAAACAAAAAATCTATGAATTCAGCAGAAAAATTGAACCTTCTCAAAGGTTTGCATGAAAAAACAGTGACTTGGTCTTCCACTCCTCTACATCCAAATTTAAGTGGAAAAACTTTTTTAACAGACATCTCACAGTTCACTAAGTATGTAATTCCCAAAGGCGATTTTAAGAAAACTCTTGAAATCGTTAAGGATGAACTTCTTTTGATCTTACCCAAAGAAAATCTGATGGGATATATCGAAGGATATGATATCCTTGATCTTGATGGGAAATTGATTTTGCGATTTGGAGAATCAAATATCCCAAAGGAAGCCGGCTTCACTTTAGAAAAGATTTTCGAAACGTATGTTGTTTCAGATGAAAATTTGGAAATACATCAACAGCTTAGAGCTGAGAAGAAAATCAATTGTGAAATTCATGAAAATTTTGAACAATACGCTTATTAATGCTTGCTCTCTGGGTTTTCCAGAGAGCTTTTTTTAAAAAGCTTTTTTATCAGCTCGATCGCTTTTTCCTGATCGAAAAAATACGGTGAGGTGGCTATAGTGATGAGACATACATTGTCTGTGAGTTTTCTGATGATTTCAAAATCAGATTCTCTTTCTTGTTCTGATTTGCTTTCCCAAAAATCTATATCGATATCTAGGATATAATTATACTTTTGAAAATCTAATTTTTCCATAGTATGCAACGCATGCTGGCTTCTGATCTGAATAATCTCTTCTATGATCCCCGCATCTTTTGCCGATGTGAGAAAATTTCCTACGTTGCAACCATAATTCGTAAATCCGAGGACTTCTCTTGGAGAACTATGGCTTGCTTGAAAACTATTTAGATTTGGCTTGGTATCAGCATGTTGATCGATGTGAATCACTTTGAATGGTTTAAATCCCTCATCCGCATCAGTGGATATTTTTTCCTTTGCAGTATGCCGATATCGGAAAAATAATGCGTGATTGTGATTGTCGAAAATGTAGGTGGGAATACCTTTGTATGTGGTCTGAATAAATTGTTTGAGTCCTTTGCAGCTCACTAATTTTCAGTTATTCACTTCTTCAAAAGCTATTTCTGATCCTACTTCTAGATCGTTTACTGTTCATTGTTTGAGATTGGGAACGAAAATTTCACCTTTTGATCAAAGAGCGATTCTTTCCTGATAAGAAAATTCGTTGTTTCCAATGGGATCTGTGATGAAGATTCAGATTTTATACATTATTTTTTAAGTAATCAATAGAGGAGGAGGTTCTCAATATTTATATTCGTTCTCATCAGTCTTTTGGTCGCTAATCGTTTTTCTCATTTTTCTTGGAGATTGTTGTTGATGCAATAGGCGATCCGTCCATCAAGAAATGCATCCAAAATGCCATATTTGTAGATCTTTTTGAGTGCGTCATGCGCTTTGAAAATATTTTTTCCTGTCGATAGATCGTGGATGAGGTCAATCAATGTCTTTTGCAATTCTTCGTCTTCTTGTGTGAGATCATACATGCGTTGCGCTATTCATGGCTTTCCCATAGCCATATTGCAGACGAGCTGTTTGAGCTCATCGCTCGTGCTGAACATATTTTTGCTGTTCATCCGTTCCAATAATTCATGATTGCTGAGTTCGTTGAATTTTATCGTCAATGCTCTTGAAAGTATCGTTTCAAGAAGCTGGGTATGATTTGAGGTTGTCGCGATGATGAGTCTTTTTGGCAAGGGTTCTTCACAGGTCTTGAGAAATGCATTAGCCGCTTCCGTCGTCATCCTTTCTATATTTTCTATGAAAGTGACTTTGTGTTTTCCTATCGCTGATTGCTGCAATCGTCTGTTTATCTCTCTTACTCCTATGTCTTGGTAATTATTGTCTTTAACCAGTATCTTTGCTATCTCTGATGTCGGTTTGTATTCTATCCTGAGCGTATGTCTTTTTTCCAGCTGTTCAGAAAAATCTTTGATATGCAACATATCCGTAACAAAATAATTACCCATTCTCTGTTTGAGAATATCTGTTGCAATGCTTGTCTTGCCTATATGTTTTGGTCATGCGACAATAATAAAATGAGGAGCTTTACTGTCTCCTGAAAAAAACATATCAATATATCTGGTCAGTGTCTCGATATTTTCCTTATTCCCTATGATCATAACGAACGATGTAACGGTTAAACGATGCCTGAGCATAAAAATTTATCTTTAAAATACAACCTGATGAGCGAAAACATAGATATTTTATATTTTTTTATGTACATTGACTTTTTGTTTATGTTCTTTATAATATCAATAATAAAAAATAAACAAAAACAACATGATTACTCAAGAAAGTATTATTGCTGGATGTAATAACCAATATCCCAATGCGACATTATGTCTTAAAAGACCTCTCTATGTCCTTATTATCACTGCTAAAAATGAATATTTTTATGGGATGAATTGTATTAATAATTCTGATCTCAAGGAATGCCCTAGACAAAATTCACCTACAGGAGAAGGATACGAACTCTGCAGAAATGTTTGCCGACAAGGCGCTCATGCAGAACTTCATGCTATTACTGCCTGTCTTGATGCTCAAGCTAATCTTCATGGCGCTAAGGCATATCTTACAGGTCATGACTATTGTTGCGAAAGCTGTTTGTTGCATATGAAACAATATGGCATAACATCTGCGTATTGTCTTGATAGCAACAAAACCTATACCTTATAATTTTTTCTCTCACGTTTTCGTGGGAGATTTTTCTTTGTTTTTTCTGTCCTCCTTTATTTTAAAGGAGGGGTGGTACAAAGTACCGGAGGATTTAAATCTCTCTGTCCGTAGTTTATTCCGTGTTTAACGGAAGACTTCTCCTTTATTCACGAAGGTGGGCTTTAAAAAGGGAGACAAAAATAGTATTTTTCCTAAGTTTAGTAAATTTTTTCTTTCTTGACTTTTCTTTATAAAAATTTATGATATATTTTATAAATAAAAAAATAAAATACATCAAACCCCAAAAAACACCATGAGTTTCAGAAAACGTAAGATCTTGATTGTTGATCCTGACAATCACGTTCGTGAAAATTTAGTCGATATCTTCGCACACAATGGCTTTGTTACGGTTACCGCCGTTGATGGTAAAACAGCGGTAGATATCTGTACTAAGGATTTCGGTATCGATATCGTTATCATGGCGAGCGATATGCCCGTTCTCCATGGATATGAAGCTACCCGACAAATAAAAGCTTTCCGTCCTAAATTGCCTATAATAGCTCTTACTGCAAATGACGATATCGAATTTACTTATGTAAACATAGGTTTCAATTCATATCACAAGAAGCCATTTGTAGTGAAAGAGTTGGTACAACTTATTAAAACCTTCTTATTGTTTTAATGCCAAGAACCTCCTGCGTTTTCGTAGGAGATTTTTTTTAAATTGAAATGCTTATTAAAAAAACCTGCTGAGCATACTCAACAGGAATGATTTATCATACAAGAATTTTTTCTCTCTTGGGAAGTACGGGAGTACCTTCTCCTTCGTAGTTTCCACCACCATCATTATCATCATCCTTTTCTTCACGGAGAGCGACTCCTGAGAAGATGATCTGATTGTCTTTATAGGTTAGTTCTCCTGTAATTGCCCATGCTTGGTTATCAAAGAGTATCTGCTGAATATCAGCATCCATGTTATAAAGTTTTCTGGGATACTGTGAGAGATCGCGCAATGGTGATAGGGTATCGAATTGTTGTTTCATCATATTTTGCGATTTATCAGGGAAAAGAATAAATACTATGCTATATATCTTGTCTTGGTCTTTGATGACTTCAAGATTTTTGAAGGTTATAGCTTCGACATCGTCTTTCCCATTGATACCGAATTTGAAGAGGTGAACCTTTTTTTCCAGATGTTCTGTATAAGGCGCCTGCTTCTTTTCTTTTTCCTTTTTCATTCTTATTGTGAGTTTTCTGTATTCTAGATACAGATCAATCAATATTCCCACAATACCTATTATCAGTATATAGCCCATAAGTATTTTTTTTGTTTGGTTTGTATATTATTTTTTTTGTATTTCTTCGTTGTGTTCTGTTGTATCTTTTGTTTCTGGTTTCATCAAAGGGAATAATATGACATCTCTGAGATTATCCTGTTCTGTAAGAATTGCTAATAACCTTTCGATTCCCATGCCAAAACCTGATTGCGGAGGCATGCCGTATTCCATAGCGGTGACAAAATCATCATCGCTTGCTGTAGCTTCTTCGTCGCCTTTTGCAGCAGCTTCAGCCTGTTTGTCAAAATTTTCTTGCTGAAATATCGGATCGACTAGTTCTGAATATGCTTTGCATATCTCTCGGCCGTTGACCAACAATTGGAATTGTTCTACAATGTTTGCATGGGTATCAGATACTCTCGCAAGCGGCTGCATGATAACAGGGTAATTGTAGATGAATGCAGGACCGATGATTTTCGGTCTGAGCACTTTTTTGTAGAGATGATCTATCAAAGTCGTCGTTCCCATCTTGTGTATTCATTCAAATTCTATCCCTTTAGCTTTGATATCCGCTCTGAGTTGGTCTGCGTCATCCATCGTATATTTCGTGATATCTATGCCGCAATTTTCTAATATCCCTTGAGTGAAATCTATCCTTGTCCGTGGTGTCGTGAAATCAACTTCCTTGCTATTCCCTTCCTTATCTTTGACGTTCACTTTTTTTGATATTCCAAGTTTTTCAAACATATAATCAAACATCTTTTCTGTGAATTTCATGTTGTCTTCGTAATTTCGATATACTGCATAATGTTCTGTTTGCGTAAATTCTTGGACATGAGTAGGATCTGAACCTTCATTCCTAAAGTCTTGTCCGATCTCGAACACTTTTTCAAATCTTCAGACCGTCGCTTTTTTGAGTCCAGTTTCAAATGCTATCCTCAAATATACATCGGTATCGTAATCATTGTGATGGGTTACAAATGGTTTTGCTGCAGCACCCGAAGCGCTGTTTCCCAATATGTTCGTTTGTATTTCAGTAAATCCTTCTTGGGTATAGAATGCTCTGAGTGTCTGATATAATTTTGATTTCAACAAAAATCTTTTGTAGGTTTCTGGATTCATCGTGAGGTCGAGATATCTCTTTCTATAAAGCTCTTCCTGGTCTTGGAGTCCATGAAATTTTTCTGGTAACGGTCTGATCGCTTTCGATAAAAATTTGAATTCTGACACGAATATCGTGAGTTCTCCTTTGTGCGTTTTGAATACTTCTCCGCGAACTCCTATGAAATCACCGACATCTATCATTTTTTCCATAAATTTGTATGCAGTCATCCCTTCTTCGCTTCCGTCATTGAGCGTGCTTACTATCCCTTCATGGGTGATGAGCTTGCAATTTTCTCTATGGAACATCAGCTGGATTTGATTGGTGCTATCGAGTAATTTTGCGAATGCAAGTTTACCGTGCGAACGATGAAGCATCACTCTTCCTGCTGTCTGCACTTGCATGACAGGGGTAGGGATGATATCGTTGATATCGCGATGTTCTTTGGTATCGTAGTCTTTTATGATATCGGAAATCAGATCCTTTTTATCAAAAGATTGTGCATACGGAATCACTCCCATGCTTTTCATCTTTTTTACTTTAGCGATACGTACATCGCGTTCTCATTGATGGTCGGTAACTTTGATTTCTTCAGTCATTGCTCTACAAAAAATTTAGTAAAACGGTTTACTTACCGTATATATTTTCCTCATTTTTTCAAATCAAATTATGCGCTGAAATAGAGAATCCCTAGATATATGCTTCATCCCACGAAAAGAATCCATCGAAGCCGTGTGATTTTTTTTAAATACTTGCCAAAGTATATACCGAGTAAAATTCCAAAGGAACCTACTGTAAACTTAAATAATGTCCCTTGTCGTCGAGTCATAGTAAAGTCATGCAATAATTTTTCCATGGATATGCGTTAGAAAATAAAATTACTTGCTTATTTAGTATACATATTTTTTGTATTGAATGTAGTCTGGAGATTTACTTGGAAGGTATCTATATTTTGGATGCCAAGCCTTTGTTGTCGGACCTGTCCATAGAGTTTGCTTGTGATGTTGATGGTGAAATAGGGATTTATCTGGACGTTGTTTTCAGCGAGTGCGTACTGCGGATTTTTTGTCGGAGAGAGGGTGAGATTTCGATCGCTGATAGTGATGTCTCTTTGGAATAGATTGACCCAACCGTCGTTTTGGTCAGAAGGAAGATTGTATCAGTTATAAAGAGGCCCAACACTGTTTCCATGACATACGAATCCTTGCGCATAATCGCAGGCTCGCGTGTCAATTTTTCCGTCGTAGACTCCAGATGAATTGTTTACATCGAAATTGTGGTTGTCTCCTGCATCGAATCCTCTAAGCTTCAACATCTGCAAGGTGTATAATTTTTCGCTGTCACCACTTACGATTCCATCATGGTTTCGATCACCGCTTTCTATGAGCGCTCTTCTGATGAGTATCCTTGATTTGCCGTCTTGCGAGATGAGATACAGTTCTTGTACCTGGGTTGGATCAGCAACTGCGTCCGGTCACTTCAATACATTCTCATCGTCATCATCGTTCCATGCTCATCAGATTCCGTCCGTATCTCTTTTTACGTCTCGAAATTGCCGGATGTATTGGCCAAAAGATTGTTGTCCGGTATTGAGGCATCAAGACCCGTTTTGTATGTCAGAATTTTGTATGACTCTATATGGGCTGGTTTCATCGTTTGTCGAACTGCAAAAATAGATGTTGCGTGTTGTTGATGGAGTGGTATCGATATTGCTGTTGTTTCCATATGCAGTGAAGAGATCGCAATATCCATCAGCTCCTGCATCTCGTGTAAAATTATCGTTGTATGTATCGCAGCCTACGTTCTTTTTATTGAAATATTCTTCGTAGTCGATGGTGTAATCTTTGAGGAGAAGATTGATTTTTTCTATAGCTAGATAAGAGTTCTGAGTGATATTCGTTCTTGCCTGGATATTGTATTTCAGTTTCATCATCTTCGTATAGATATTGATGATTACTACCAACAACAAAAAAAAGCTGGTGACCGCTATAATCACTTCTAATAATGTAAATCCTCATTTCTTTTTTTTCATCCTTTATGTTGGAGTAAATATCGTTTTTGATTGTATGTATTTCTTGTGAGCTTTCAATAAAAAAAAGTGGACAGATATGTCCACCTTTATATTTTCATCTATTGTCCTATCTAGTGCTTACGGTATATTTATACCAATCTAAGAATGCGTTATAAAAGTCATTGAAATTGTAATAGGTCTTGATTGAATTATTGTTGATAATCTGCTGCATTGCACTATAGAGGTTGCTTGACATGTTTTGTCGGATGTTGTTGCTGCTTAATCTAGGATAGTTATTCTGTAAATTATTGATCATATTATTTCGAGCATTATAAATATTTTGTACGGTCTGGAGTTGGCTTGTGGAGAATCCCGCTACATTGCTCGCAGAGCTTGAATTTCCTACTGAAAATATATTGTATCCTAGGATGTTAGAATTGTTGGCATCTTGTACTACAACTTTATAATCATAATTTTGCTTAAATTCTATGATGTTAGAAAATGTATATGAACCATTTCGTGAAGAAGAAAATGATATGCCATATTGATAATTAGAAGACCAAGGAGAATTGATAGCAAAGTATGATGAAGATGTGGTTTCAACCCAAGCATTATTTATAGAAGTCCTATAATATATTCTAAAAATGAGGTTATCTGTAAAGTTAGTGACTGTATTATTGTTGGCATCACGAGCTACAACACTAAGATCAACTCGGTTGAAAGTACTAGGAGAAGAATTATCTGTAGTTATTGCGAAGTTATCAAT
>JAHFJL010000039.1 GCA_023245855.1 bacterium | reverse complement strand
TGAAACAACTAATGCTATCGTCACCAATGTTCCGATAAAGAAGGTCGCTGAAAGTACGATATCTTGTACGAATACTCCTACGGAAGTCGCATCACCAGGATTTCTTACGCTTTGTCTGATTCCTAGAGTGTCATAAATATTGAGTTTGCATTGTCCATTCAGGAGCTGTGCTGAACTGCATTCTATGCCCATGACTGAGGTGGGTGAATTTGATTGTGTAGATCATGCTGCTACTGGTGGTGGTGTTGCATGTGTTCAATCATTACAAAAACATTCATTATTGGTCATTGTCCGATTTCATCCTCAAGGACATGAATATCAATCACAATTATTTGTAGGAGTAGTGCTTGTCTCGGTACAACTCATACTATCACTACCAAATCTACATGTACAATTTGATCATGCAACAAATTGATTTCCATTTACATTTGGACAAGAAGAAACTACTCAGTTTGTACATTGACAAGATGCTGTTGATTGCGCAAAAGAAAAACTGCTGCTTACAAATATCGCAATCAAAAATATACTTACTATTTTTTTCATTTTTCTTGAAATATGGACTAAAGATAGCCTAATAATAAACAAAAAATTGTCGAATAAGGGCTGGTGTTTGTTATACCAATTCTGCTTGATTTTGCAAACTTAACTCATCTCTCCCGAGAAATCGGGATCGTGACAAAAATTGATAAACATCCGTTTTGACGGATGATAAACGTTCGAATTCATCTCGCGATAAAATTTGTTGAAAATTGTTAGTGTAATACTACACTTTCTGTAATTTATCATGATATTTTTTATGAAATCACTGAAAGACTCGCTAAGAAAAACATTAGCACATAGACATTTAGGGAAGGCGATGGTAGGAGCTGTAGCATTGAATATTGCGAGAAATTTTTTGATTTCTCAGGAACAAGGAACAAGGGACAAGGAACAAGTGATAGATGGATTTGTCAGATTTAATGTAATGTTTCTCAAAACCAATGATCAATCCCTCAAGATAAAAATTTTCCAACAAAAAAACCAGATCTTACAAGAAGTGAATCTGGCTTTAGAGAAGATAGGATATAAGACTGTGTTGCAAGAAATTCGTTTACAATAATATTATATTGTCATTGCGAGCGAAGCGAAGCAATCTAAAAAAAAGTTCTAAGATTGCTTTATTGTTTTACTCCTTACAATAACAATGATATAATTATTTTTGTTCTATCGTTTCTCATTTCTCATTAAATTCTTCGTCGCCGAATTGTTGCTCGAAGTCTTGGAATTCCTTGAGATACATTGTTTCGAAATCATCGTATATTTTCTCTAGAAATTCTGGGAAGTTTGGTATCTTTGATTTGAGGTAATCTGCTACTTCAGGCGTAACTCCTTTGGTTTCTAAAATATCCAAAAATCACTGACCCTCTTTTTCGTCTATTTTTCCCACGATATGTGTCATTACTCGATCATACAGGACAGGTTTTGTATCTTCTATCATCATATCAAGTCCTTCGTCGTCAATTTCAGGGGCAGCTTTGATGATCATCTGCTCAATAAATGTATCAGTATCAATCATTGGATTAGGTATAAAGTATAAAGTAGAAAGTAGAAAGTGGAAAGTATCAAGTAAAAAGTACCTATTCGTCTTATAAAAACAAGATATATTGTTTTTATTATTCTGTTGTTTTTTACTTGACATTTGTTTGTAAATGTTTATATATATAAGTACACAAACAAAAAAAATAAAAAAAACATGAAAAAAATATTCATTTTTGTAGCGATAGTTATCTCTGTTATAACCGCTGCACAGGCTAAAATTTTAAAAGATACTGTAAATGCAAACAAAGTATCGTATCAACCTGCTTACAATGGTAAAGTGTTACATATTGCAAAAGGTGATACCGCTTTCATCAGCGGAGTTGATTCCGTGGTTGTGCTTACTGTTGATTCCGTTAAGAACTCGGAAAAAGATGCTGTTTATGCTAATGGTAAAGTAAAATTTACTAAATGGTGCAGAAGGGATTCTAAGCTTAAAGCTGATCCGAAATCCGCTGGCAAGTTTGTTTTTATCGCTATTGGCGGGGATGCAAATACGCCTGGTGATCCTTCACTTGCTTTAGGATATTGGTTGGCTATAATCATCACCGTTTGCTTATATTTTGTTTATCAGTTTAAGTTTAAAGGTTATCGATTGAAATAAAAAAAACATTGTTTTGCCATGGTGTTTTGGTTATTAAATTCGAATGGTTCTCTGGTATTTCCAGAGAACTTTTTTTTTCTGATTATTTTTTCCCGTTTGTGATGTATACTACGGATTTCCTCAATGTCGTATTATCCTTGATAATCCCGTCATTACGTACATTGGCGCATCCATGAGAAATGGCATTATCATCCATTTCTGGTGATTGCATCGCTTTTTCATATTTTGTAGGATTTTCTGGTGGTTGATAGATGGGATGTATTTCCATCGCATATTTTCTTAGTTCATATTTGCTGCTATCTGTCTCTTGCGTTACGATATGTATCGGAATCAATATTAATGCCGTCTTGGGTCCATCGCTGATATAATTATCTGTTAATGGGGATGAGTCTTTGATGATGAAGAGTCATTCTGGTGTATTTGTATTAATGGTTTTGTCGCCGTATATCCGTCATTGGTTCGTGTTGTATCCGTTGTAAGGCACTCGTTCTGCTTCTTTTCCTATATCCGCTCCTAACAATGTTACTTGCCTGTTGAGCAGTTTATGCTCTTTGGTGAAGAGATAGAGATTGAAATCAGATTTAGAGATAATGATATAATTTGCATCATGATTGTTGATTTCTCAAAGCAAAAATTTTTGGTAGATATTTTTTACATCTTGAGGAATTCCTTGATTATCAAGTATTTCTTTGCTATATAGCCCAAAATATGGACTCGCTATTCTTTCTAGCGTATTTTCATCTATTTTCCCTGTTGATCTATTCGATTGATATTGAGAATGTCTGTTCATACCTATAATGTCCTGTATTCCTATGATGTATTTCGCTTTGATATAGTTTATTATGATCTCTTTGGTATCTTCTTTGGGTATTGAATTTATGATGTGTGCTATCTTTTCATATGAGATTTTGGGATCTTTTTGGTCTTGCTTGATGTACTTTTTAAGAGAATCTATAGTGATGGATAGTTTTTGTGGCAGTAGAGTAGTATCTGGTTTGCTATCAGGCTGTATACTTACCTGTTCCTTATTTTTATTTTGTTCCATTTTTGCTTTATTTTTTCAATATTCATAAATTCACCAAACTACTGATACTACTGCTCCTAATACGAGAATTTGTTGACCTATTTTTTTCAATAGATTTTTTATTTTCGGATCATTTTTTTTCTGATTGATTATTTTTTCTGTCTCTTGTAATGATTTGTCTGTAACTATATTTACAATGAGTTCTTTCTCTTCCGGAGTGGTGATTGCTTCTATTTTTTCGATTATTTTGCTATTTTTTATGTTCTCTATGTCTTGTTGGACTGCGGTTTCTTGCTCTTTTTTTCCTTCCTGTAATGTATTCTTGCTTTCCTTTTTCTGATTTTTTCGATTATTAAAATCTTCTTTTAGTTTTTTAATAAATTTCTTGTATTTTTTTTCTGGTGTTGTTTCTTTGGTTTCTGTCACTTCTATTTTTTCTTTACTTATTTCTTCAGTTTTTTTTGATATTTTTTTGAAAAGATAATAGTTCGTATCTCCTGAACTAAAAGGATTTCCCTCTCCTACCTTTTTGTATGTTGTTGCTCCGGTAGAGATATTTGCTACCAGTTCATATTCCGGTGAATCATAAAAATAATTCGCATGTCCATGTGCGTTTTCTATGAGTGCATATCAATTATCACTTACTAGTTTATCTATAGCTTCTGCTGCTACTTGCGATCTGCTGTCGAAAATCAAATCATATGTTTTTTTGTGCGTGTTTATATTGTCATTGATTGCTTTATATCCGTTTTTTTGTAATATTTCTACATCGTTTTTGCTCTGATCTATATGAATAGTGTTTTTTCAAAAGACTTCTGCTAAACTAACATCTATTGAAGATCCTGGATAACAAATAGATTTTTTTCCAGTAAAAAACTCAAGCGGCAAATATCTATGAAGATTTTCCAGTGTTTTTATTGTTTCTTTGCTTGCTTGTACTCCTTCTATCGATTTATTTTCTTCATATTCTTCAAATTCTATTTTTGTTTTTTCTTTCTTTGCTTTCGTCAATCGTGCTTTGGTTGATTGTAGTTTCTCATGCAAAAATGCTTTTCATTTGTCTTTAAATTCTTTCATTTTCTTTTTTTCTTTTCATCGTATTTCTTTTGTTTTTGTTATTTGTTTTTTTAATTGTTCTTTTGTCGATTGTATTTTGGTATTCAGAACTTCTTTTCGTTTTGTAAAATATTTTTTATCTGGTGTTCATTTTGGTTTGGTTGTTGTAGAACTAATATTTTTTTTTGGGATCACAAATTCACCTTTTGGACCACTATGTTCATAAAGTTCTTTTACGATATGCGGCACAATAAATTGAAGGTTTCTCGCTTGATTGATATCTTCGTATGGCGTTTGCGCCATTTTTTCTGCAATTTTCTTTTTTTCTTCTTTATCAGCGCCACCCAAAATATCAGCAATATCTTGCTTAACTTCGTTAAGCTTTTTTTGCTTTTTTGAGAGCTCTTTGAGCTGCTGGACTTTGTTTTCTATAGTATCCATGCTGGATAAGTAATACGATAAAATTAATTGTTTGCGTTGGTGAATTGTATATCTTCAACACTTTCTCCCGATCTTCTTCTGCTATCTGATCAATTTTTGTTTTGTTTGCTTGTTTTTGGAGCTGGTGATCTCGTTATCCTTGTTTGTTGGTTGTCTTCGTTTCTTTTTTGTTCATCAGTTTGATCTGGCTCTTTAAATGTATTCATAAAACCAGGAATAGGGATTGGTATGATGTTTTCTGGTGTGCCTATGGTGTTGGTATATTCTATAGTTCATTGTATGATTCTTTCGCCAGCGTTATTGTATGTTGTTCCTACTATGTCGTATGTTGATCCACTATACGCTGCATGCAAGGTGATATTACTTGCATTTACTCCACTATCATTCAAGGCTTTTGCTGTCTGTTCAATCCCTTCAATACATCTCATTCCATGGAGATAGTCGTTGGTAAACCCTTTTTGTGCTCGTACAGTTTCTCGAGGCTTATTGTGGATTTCGTTAATCAGGCTTGATTTGGTCGATGTACTGATATGTGTCATCTGTAAAATCTCTTTTTCTGTATCCGCTACTTTAGCGAGATATTCGGCATTTGTTAGATGTCCTGGTATTACATGGGTTGCATCAGTTCCTCATCCGTAGTTGAAGATTACTGTTTGATGGGCTGTATTAGGATTTTGGAAAAAATCTTTTGATGTTGTATATACATTATTGTCTGTCGCTAATTCGTGTTTACCAAGAACAAAATTATCGCTTACTTGCGTTTGATTTGTTGTAATATCTGTTTTCGCTTTTGTACTTGCTAGACTTGAAGCGAGATAAGATAATCCAAACGCGACTCCTCATGCTTTCACTGCACCGAGCAACGCTTTTTCTGTCTGACGATATTTAAATCTCTTTCGTGATTTTTGGTATCCGATTTGATCTACTGCATCACCTGTTCCGTTGTCGATCAAATCCATTTCGTTGTCGTAATAATTGTTTGTTCTGATAGTCGCTAAATCCTTATCCAATCTCATAGATCCGGTAAGCACTAATCTATAAATATTCTGATATTCTTTTTCTGCTACGTCTTTGTTTTTGGATCCCAAGAAATTCTGTCCGGTCTTTTTGTGGTGATCCAAACGTGCAAGTCATTCAGATATATATTTTTCTAATTCTTGTTGTTCTTGTGTTGTAAGTTGTGGCTTGCTCAATAATTTTTCCATCTTAGTGTTGAGCGTGTTTGAATTCTCCAATTGATTGTGTGTAGTCATCACATAATCTCTGAATTGTCTCACATCTCTTGCTTTCTTTCCCAATCCGAAATAATAGCGCATAGTTCTTTGAAATCCTCCCATCTTGCTTATCTCATTCATCAATCTTTCACGTTCAGCTGTGTTTTGGAGAAGATTGACTGCTTGATTTCTCTGATAACCGATATGCTCTTTGTTGTAATGTGCATATTTTTTGAATAAGGTCTTAGTAAATGCCATTCCCCCTGCTCATGATGCGATTGCTAATGGTCCTAGCGGAGCGAGTAATATTGCAGGAGTAATCATTGCGCCGATTTTGGTGATTCCTCGAAGTGTTCAAAAAGCATTTTTAGTGAAAGGATGTTTCTCCATCCATCTTCCAAATCTGCTATCGTCAGAAATAGGTTTATCTAATCGATTACCGATTTTGGTCATGATATTTCATTCTTGTTTTACATCATATGCTTCTTCTCCTTTTGCGAGTATCTGCACTTTCAGCTTCAGACTTTGTGCTGCTATCTGCGTCAAAGCTCCTTGATGTGCTTGTAATCTTCTCAATTCTTGCATAGCATTCGCATCATCGATTTTGATATTGAGTGTCTTGAGAAAATCTGGATTTTTTTGATATTTTTTGAAATATTTTACGATTTCTGCTCTCGAATATGCATTAAAGCTTGTATCACTTTCTGTAGGATTTCTAGTGGTATGATCTGCTATATTCCAAGACATCTCTTGATGATCTCTAAATGCATTTAATTTGATGGTCACATTTGATGACATCTGTTCCATATCATTGTCTTTGACTATTTGTGCAAGCGATTTTCGATCTGGATCTGTAGCTGTCGCTGGCTTTGTTGTATCGAGATTTCTTCTGATGATAGCGGTAAATTGCTGTTGAAATAAATTATCAGCAATTCATTTTTGCCGTGGCGGTAGAGTATTTGCGTCACCTGTTATCTCTTTTGCAAGCGTATCTAATGCTGCATATGTTCTCGGATAATTCGCTTCATCTACATTTCCTACGTTTTTTATTGCTTCATTAAACTTATTCCCTTCTTCCATTTCGTGTCTATCAGCTCCTTTTACGAGATTTTCGTCTCGCTGCATTCCTGATTTCATCTTTAAGAATTTACGCGTATAATGATCTTTCATATATCATCTTCCTACAAACAAAGCTACTTTAGTAGGCCAAGATCGTGGTTTGTATCGAGTTATATTTTTGTAGATTTGTCTCAATTTCTCTCCTGCTTGGCGTTTAGCTATTGCACGAGTTATTTTTGTTGTATCAGAAATAGTAGCAGTAAGTTCTACTGGTCCGATTTCATTATTTTCTTCTTCTTGTTGGGGTTCTTTGTCTCATGCGTTTTCGGTTTGTTGTGTTTTTTCTCTTATTTTAGCATTTTCTTTTTGTTGATTCTCTGGTTCTTGTATGGGTTCATTTTTTGTTTGTTGTTGAATTTCTTCTCTTATATTAAGTGCTGCAAAAGCTTTTTCTGCTCTTTCTATCTCTTCGAGCTGTTTTTTTGTTCGTTTGATCACAAAAAGTGTTTCTTCTCCATTTTTCTTTTTAATAAGTTCTATTTTTTTAGTATATTTTTCATTTTTTTCTAATCTCTCAAATGAGCTTTTTGCTTCCTGTTCAGCTGTCTTTCCATCAAAATTTTCTGTAGAAGAAAATTCAATCATCTTATTCTGATCCAAGATGATTTGTTCAGCTAATTCTTTATCGAGTATTTTTAATGCATCTTCAAATCCTGCTGGTTTCTCTGTATTTAATTTTTTGTATTGTGCTACCAATGATTTGTATTTCCCTTGTTCTTTGATCTCCACGATCTTTCCCAAGAGGTGTATTTGTGTTGGAAAAAGTTGGTCTTTTCTTGCTTCGAAAACCTTTTCCATAGTTTGTTTCCTTTGTACTAACTTTTCATCAAGCTTCAAATCTTTGAACATCTCTAATTTGAGATTTGCAAGCATCTGTTCTTTCTTGCTTTTTACCTGCTCTTGAGCGGATATGAGTTCCAGATTTTTTTGTGGAGTGATAGCCATTTTTTGTGGAAATAGATAAAGTTTTTTTGTCCTTATCTAATTATATCTGGAAATATGATTTTTGTCAAATTTTTGACCACTATTTTAAGGACTTTTTAACTATAAAAAAACTGGCCTTTTATGACCAGTTTTGTCATCTTATTTTGATGAATTTTTTCTATAATTTGTTGCTTTCTTTTTTGAGTTCTGTTTTGATCTCAGAAGCTTCTTTTTGAGCGTCAATGAGTTCCTGGTGAGCTTTTTGAAGCGCTTCTTGAGCATTTTTCACCGCTTCCTCTTTGTTTTTTAGATTATTTTTGGCTTTTTCTACATGTTCTGTGGCGTCTTGATATTTTTCAGCCATTTTTTTGACATCCAAATCTTTAGGTCCGCATGAATTGAGCGTCATGAGAATCGATAGAGCTCCTGCTCCTCCTAATGTCTTTAATTTGCTTTTGAATGTCTTTCGTTTGGTGGATTTTGGGAGTTTGTTTTCTAAATTTGTCATTTTTTTTGCATGTAATAGGATAAAATTTAATTTAATAATGCTCTAGTAGAGGAGATGATCCCCATTCTATTGTTCATAGTCTTGATCAGTCTTCCCATGAGGAATGGATTTTTGAAGACTTCTCTGGTTTCGCTTTCGTTACACATGTGTCTGCCTGCTGGCGGATTATTTACGATTCCATATTCTCTCTGACTTAATCGTCCTCTACGAACCATATTGGGATTTGCTGCAGCTTGTTCAGCGGTTACATATCACAACTGACCATCAGAATCTAAGATATATGTCCTTCCTGTGATGCAGTCTTTTACTCCAAAATTTGTTCTTGCAATCTTTGTGTTTTCTCTCATTTTCTTGATCATTTCTTCGTAAACTTTTCCGCAGATATCTCTTTCCATTCCATCAAAGATGCGAACTCCTCATTGTCTGTGTTCTAGTAACCTCCCTAATGTCCTTGATGATATCGGTTGTTTGAGTCCTTCTATATTTAGCGTGAATACATTCTTTTTGAATTCTATACTTACATTTTTTCCATTAGATTGTACAGTGGTTGCAAAATCGAATGTTGTTGTCGTACGAAAGTTCATCATTTTTTTGATTGGACTGAGCCAAAATGAAGTAGGAAGCGTCATTCTTGTAGCGCCTCTTCTGAGTCCCATCCATCTTCTTTCACTTGCTTGTCTGTATTGATAATGTAATTCATTCATTGCAAAATTGAAGTGTCCCATAAGTCTGTCGATACCTACTCTGAGTCTTCTATTTTCGTTTCCTGTTCTTGCATCGAATGTGTTGGTGTTTTCAAAATATTGATGATCAAACAAAACGGTCGTATTTCTTCTGTGTGTTGTTCCAAAATTTGTCTGATTGTCTTGCTGTTCTAGGACAATATTATTTCCGTCCATCTTAATCACCATCATATCACCGGTATTGGGATCGCGATAGGTGAGTGAAATATCTTTTTTCTTTGCAGAATCGATAAATCCTCTCATGACGTTATATACTATATGAGCTCTGACTTTTCCGTGTTGGATATCTTCACATTCGAGAATAGCTCTTACCATAGATGCTGGATCTCCGGCTTTGAGTTTGATCTCTTTCTGTTTATCTATCTTGATATTTACGAGGATTTGTTGTTTTCCTGAAATCTCCATATTCATATCATATTTCACAGGTTGTGGATTATTGAGATCTTCCGGTCTCGCGTTGGTATTGATATTTACGGTTTGATCTTTGATTTCTACATTGGAATCTTGTCCTGCAAAAAATCTGAGATAATTCACGTCTCTACGCCCTATTCCTATGGTACGTCCTCCTACATCAAGTGACATTCTTCTTCTGTTTTCCATAGTATCTACAGCATCGATATCTCCTATGATATTTTGATGAACATCGGTATCGAGTTTTTGTCTTTCAATCTCTGTCAGATAATTAGTTAATTGCGCTTTGAGATAAGTATTTCCCTCTGGATTGTTTGAAAATACTTCGTCCAACCTTCGATCTATATATTTTTTTGTTTGTTCTTCTAGGTTGTTGTGAATATAATCTCTATATGCGATTGCATTTTTTGTATATTCCGGTTTGTTGGATTCATGTCTGTCTCCTGTAATCCATTGTAAGAACGAAAGTGGTCCTGTGTTGAAATCGTCCATATTTGCTAAGTTTGCTGCTCGTCAGAATAACGCTCATCATCTAGGTCTTCCTGCTCTTGTTCTATAGGTATTACGTATTTGTTGGTAGAGATCTTCTTTTTGTTCTTCAGTTAGTCTGTTGAACTTCGGTCCATCAGCTTTTTCTAATCCTCTATAAAATGCTTCTCTTTCAAGTTTAGCTATCATATTATTGTGATTTGCTGTTAATGACTGCTCTATTACATGTCCTCTT
>JAHFJL010000038.1 GCA_023245855.1 bacterium | reverse complement strand
TTTGGAGATAATCACTGATCCATCGGGATGGAGGTGATGAGTCTAAAATCAAATTCTTTGTCTTGTCGTTCAGGTAAGATATATTCCGTGATTCTGAAGTCTACGTATACTTGGGGGATCAGCTCAAACGTTTTTTTACTGTCAGATCTTTTGATGTATGCAATGAGCTCGTTCTTGTCTCGGAGATCTTTGAATATCGTTCTTGTCTGTTCGTATTTAGTTTTGATGGTTGCAATCTCTTCAGCTGTATATCTGCTTTCCAAATACGGCAAAATAGTCAATAATCCTCTTTGCAGCGGAGAAATATAGATATTGACGATGTCCTTTTTGGTGCTTTTCTTGAGCCATGCTTTGAGCTCTTTTGCTTGTTTTTCTCCTGTCTTATTCAATACTGCATGACCAAAACTATCCTGAGTATGTATCTCGTTATAATTTGTCCTTCCATGTCTGATGATGATATTTTTTGTAAGGTTCTGTGATCCTGTTCTCGTCCCTTGATATATCTCTTCTAATGTACCACATACGATAATGTCTTCCGATTTTTTTGTGTTCTCCCAGATAGGCAATGGAGAACCTCGATATCTATTTCTTGCGAGATTCCGGTCTGGTGCTGTCTTGAGGACGTCAGAAAATCTTTTTTTGACCGCTTCGGGTACGAATCCTATTTTTTCTGCGTTAGGAACTGTTATCTTAGTGAGCTCTTTTTCTTTGATAAACCAGCTGGTAAGCGCTTTTGAAATCAATGGCGTATCACATCTCCAGCAATGCGGATATGAATGTTCATATGATCTTTGTCCGATAAGTTTCTTTTCTTCTTTGAGACGTTGGATAATCTCTTTGTTCGCTTCATAGACTCTGATACCTTTTCGTTCTGGCACTTCGTCTGTGAATTCTCCGTATTCGTTCACTGGCAAAAATAATCGATTTTTTGAATCATCTCTTGGCAGGAATCCTGCGACGACGTTATAATCTTCCATACCGAATGCTGGCGCAATGTGTACGATTCCTGTACCATCTTCGGTGCTGACAAATTCAGCTGACACTATCTTAAAAAATTGCTCTTTATATTTTTTGTCTATCTTGCTTTTGTTGATATGTTGAAAAAGCGGTTCATATGCTAATCCTACCATTGATTCTCATTGAATCGTATTGATCAAAATATATTCTTCTGGATTTCTGTAATATTGTTTGAGAAGATTTTCTGCGATCACAAAGTATTCTTTCATTGCTGGATCATATACTGTTGTATAGCGTATATGCTTTCCTACCGCCAAAAACATATTGCTTGGTAATGTCCAAGGGGTTGTTGTCCACGCAAGCACGCTCATCTGAGCTTGTGGATCTGTTTTCTCAAATATCCTTTTTTGATAGAGGTAAAGATCATAAAACTGGTTCATGATTTCAAGATCATCATCGATGATAGTGTTTTCTATCTTCACGGCAAATCAGAGATTGTTGTCAGAAGGTATTATCTCTGCTCGAATCATTTGTGGATGTATTTCTGGCTCTTTGTTTTGCGGTGTCCCTTGTATTTCTACTTCAAAGAAATTGTTTTTTCGTACAATACCTTGGTATATTTCTTTAACTGTTCCCAATGCTACTGTTTTAGATACATTTACTCCAATTTCTTCTTGAAGTTCTCTTTTTATCGTGGAATCCAATGTCTCTCAAGTTTCTACTTTACCTCCTGGGAAAGTGTAACACTCCCATTTTTTATGGTAAAGCATTAAGATTTTTTCATTATCTTTGATTACCGTTCTTATTGTTTGAAGATCTTTTTCTTGTACTTTAAACTTTATTGTGATCGCTGGATCTTGTCTGTCTTTGTATCCTTCGTTCACTTCAGAATTAGAGAGAGTAGTAGCACAGCTTGGACACATCCATTGTACATTAAATCATTTATAGACTAGATTTTGGTTGTACATATTTTGGATGACCCGTATGATGGACTCCATATAATCGAGATTCATCGTGAAATATGCGTGATCCATATCTGCTCGCCTTCCGATCCAGTCTACGAATGTTCTTCGTTCATCACTGGTATTGCTTACATATTTTCTGCATTCTTCTACAAATTTCTCTACTCCGAGTTTTTCTTCGATGTCTTTTTTTCCATCGATTCCAAGCGCTTTTTCAACGGCTTTTTCAACAGGCAATCCATGACAATCCCATCATCGATCTCTATTCACTTTGTATCCTTTCATGGTTTTGTATCTGAGGATAGCGTCTTTCATGGTTGAAGTGAGTCCATGTCCAAAATGAGGTGTCCCTGAAGCAAATGGAGGACCGTCATAAGTGACAGATTGAAATTTATCTGATCTCTGATCGAGTGATTTTTGGAATATTTTGTGTTCTTTTCGATATTCATTAAGGTGCTGGATCAATTCTTTCTGGTTCATAAAAAACGATAAAACGATAAAATAATTAAACGGTCAAACGATGCGGTAGAGTCGAATAGTGAATATAGTAAAAGTTATTTTGCTTTCAAGTCAAAGGAAGTGCTAATATTCTTGGCTTCTCTTGACAATTTTCTGATTATTATTATAATATCCTTGTATGATTTAATCAATACTTCTATGCTATGAAAAATAATACTTCTCTTCGTGAAATTATTAAGACTGATGGAGCAGATCAATCATTAGAAATGTATAAGCAACAAGCTAAGGATATTATGATCCAAATTTTCCAATTGGATACTGATGAAAAACAGATCCCTTTGCATGCATATCTTGCTAATGGCGATCATTGAGCTGAACATACCTATCATGTCTATAAAAAATCGTTGGAGATAAAAAAACGGATCAAAAATGCATTGGATGTTGAGGCTGATGAAAAGTTATTGTATATCATGAGTTGAATGCATGATAGCGGAAGATTCCGTTTACCTATCCCTAAGGCTTCAGACACTCCCAATCAAACAGCCAGCAAGCTTAAAAAACAAAAAAAATCTGAAAGTGAACACTTTCGTTATGGAGTAGCTCAAGTAAAATTATGAATCAAAAAATTAAAGGAACAAAATATTGTTGTCTCTGATCAGGATCAAAAAAAGATTGAAGACTATATCTTGAATCATGATTTTTTTAATGAAAGGTTGGATGGCACAAAATATCAGGAACCTCAGAGCATAGAATGACAGATAACAAGGTTGTCTGATAGGATCAGTGTCCCTATCGAAGAAGAGATCCAGAGATATCGAGAGACAGGAAAAAGACTTCATACTCCTTACTTTAAAAATGATATCAGTCGAGAAGAAAGAGCGGAATTCAATTTCAGCAATATGTGAAAATATATCAAGACATGAAAATTTGATGAGTTCACTTTTTTCTTAGCGCTGCTTTCGCAAAAACCGTCTGATTTTTCTAATCCGGTTTTGGCAAAAATATATCAGGGATGGTCTTCTACAAAACATAAGTGAATAGAACGCATCCTTCAAATCGCAAAAGAGGAGGGATATAATGAAAAAGAAATAGTTGCAATGCAACAATTAATTGCTAAATATTTGCAGCATTTTGATATACAATTTTAGTATTATTACTTCTATTTCTATGAAAATCGTTATCTGTTGAGCGCATGGTGTCGGAAAAAGTACCCTAGCAAAAGCTTTGCAACAAAAATTCAATATCCCAGTCCTCCATGATATCGTTGTTGATGCACATAAACTTGGATTCACTATCAATGAAAATACTCCTATGGAGACTCAAATGCGATTGACTGGTAAGCAATTGGAACAAGAAAAGATACATCCGAAATTTATCGGCGATAAATGTATCTTTGATTATTATATCTATGCAAAAGCGCTTGGTATGGATGAACATATGACTCATGCTATCAAAAAAGTTGCATTAAATACGTATAATTATGATCATGTATTTTTCATTAAACCGGAATTTCCTATTGTAGATGATGGTTTGAGAAGCACAAATATTGAATTTCAAAACATGGTCCATGCTACCTATGAAAATTTCCTTAAGGAAGAAAATATCTCCTTTTCTTATCTTACCGGTGGTGTCGAGGAAAGATTAGAACAAATATATCAGAAGATAAATTCTTAGAAACTATTTTTTTTGACATTATGTTGTATTTTGCTGAGATTTCCTTAGCTTACTTTTAGTAATAAAAAAAATACATAAAAAAAACTAAAAAATAATAAAATAATCACTATTTACTAAAAAATCACATCTTATGAAAAACAAACACATTGATGTACAGTATGCTGATCTCGTAAAAGAGATCCTTGCTGCTCCAAAAAAGGAGAATAGGACAGGTATCTCTACCTATGCTATTGCTTGTTGGAATATCAGACATGATATGGCCGATGGATTCCCTTTATTAACAACTAAAAAGATGGGAATGAAAACCATCGCTGCCGAACTTGAATGTTTTATCAAGGGACTCAATACCAAAAAAGAGTTTCATGAGAGAAACTGTCATATTTGGGATGAATGGTGCAATCCACAAAAAGTTCCTTATGGGAATGATGCTGAAACTAAAGCCAAAATGATGGCTGAAGATGATCTCGGACGCATTTATGGTACACAATGGAGAGACTGGAAAACGTATGAAAAAGATGAAGCAACTGGTTTGTATAAACAGGGATCAATAGATCAATTAAAAAATGCTATTGATATCTTGAAAAATGATCCATTTGGTTCTCCCGGCAGAAGAAATATTGTTGCTGCTTGGAATCCGGCTGAGCTCAAACAAATGGCTTTGCCACCTTGCCATTATGATTTTCAATTAATCGTTACCCTCAATCATCAAGGAGAAAAAGTGTTAAATTTAAAATGGGATCAAAGATCAGTTGATACTATGCTTGGCTTGCCATTTAATATCGCAAGTTATGCGTTGTTACTCCTTGTGATCGCCAAAGAAGTCGCTATGATTCCTGGTATCCTTATGGGTACCCTTGGTGATACCCATGTCTATGAAAATCATCTTACAGGAGCTCAAGAACAGATCTCCCGTGAACCAAAATCACTTCCAAAGATTGAAATCACTAATTTTACTTCAATCTGGGATTGGAAATATACTGACTTTGAAATGACAGGATATGAGTCACATCCAAAGATTGATTTCGAAATCGCAGTATAGGTGCTTGGCTTAAAGCGGAAAGCAGAAAGCATAAAGCTTAAAGCCCAAAGCTCAAAGCTCAAAGCTCAAAGCGGAAAGCTTAAAGCAGAAAGTTTAAAGCTAATGAAATATGCCTCTCTGGTTTTCTAGAGGGGTTTTTTTATTGCATTTTTTTGCTGGAACGCTACATCTAATTATCTATTTACCTCTTTTTTTATGGTATGAAAATTTTGGTCATCAATGCTTGAAGTTCGTCGTTGAAATATCAGGTCCTTGATATGTCTCACAATAGCCTCGTAGTAAAGTGAATCGTGGAAAAAGTCTGAGTGAATTGATCTTCTGTAAAAAATCATAAGGATGCATTGCAATCCCTAGTGAAGATATTGGCTGACGGATGAAATCTGGATATTGATGCGATAGGGCATAGAGTGGTCCATGGAGGAGAATATTTCAAAAATCCTGTATTCATCACTGATGAGGTGATCTCTAAGATCGATGCATGCTCTGATTTGGCGCCTTTGCATAATCCGCCTAATCTGGAAGCTATCCTTGCATGCAAAGAATTGCTTCCTGCGCTTTCTCAGGTAGCTGTCTTTGATACGGCTTTCTATCAATGAATGGAACCGGTGCATTATTTGTATCCTTTGCCGATAAAATATTATGAGACCTATAAAATCAGAAGGTATGGATTTCATGGGACGTCTCATCAATACGTCTATGAACAATTGCTGCAGAATCCTAACTTTACAATGAAAAAAAATAAGGTCATTACTTGTCATGTGGGAAATGGCGTAAGCATCACTGCAATCAAAGATTGAAAAGTCATTGAGACTTCTATGGGAATGACTCCGTTGGAAGGTGTTATGATGTGAACGAGATCTGGGAATATTGATCCGGCTATCATTACCTATCTTATGACTCATGAATCTATGACCGTCGATCAAATAAATAATCTCCTTAATAAACAAAGCTGATTGCTTTGAATCTCGGAAATCTCAAGCGATATGAGGGATATCCTTACAGGTATAACAGAAGGGAATAAAAAATGTGCGCTTGCTTTGGATATGTATATCAATTCGTTGGTGAAATATATATGAGCATATGCCGCTCTTTTGTGATGAGTGGATGTTATTGTTTTGACTGCTGGCATCATGGAACATAGAGCTATCATAAGAACGATGCTTCTTGAAAAATTATCGTGGATGTGAATCCAAATCGATGAAAAAAGCAATCAAGATGAAATAGAATCAGATACTCTGATTTCAACATCAGATTCTCAAGTTGCTGTCGTGGTTATCCCTACTAATGAAGAACTGATGATAGCAAAAGAGACGATAAAACTAACTAATATCTAACAACGAATAGTGAATAATGATGGAATAATTTGCTTTGAGTGCTTGAAATCTATATGAGATTTCATATAAGCTTAGAACTTATTCTACACTTTATTTTTTGATTATATATTTTATGGAACAGACCCATCAACCGCATCAGTGACATCAACCTCATGAGGCTCATAATTCTCATCATACACCTTATTTCAACGAAGAGGAAGCTTTGGATAAAGTAGAACAGCGCCTTGATCATACTATGGAAAAAATCATGAACAAGGGATTTGTAAGTAAATTTTTGAATATCAAAATAATCAAAGATATCATTCATTCTCATTTTGTACATGAAGCGAATCATAAGATATCTTCATTTCTTAGTGTCACTTTTACGGTGATCGGACGAATATCTCTTGTAGCTTGAATTCTTGGTATATTCTCATTTCTTGTATCATTGAGCGGACTTGGATTTATGTTCAGTTTGGGATTCGGTATCGGACTTCGTGTGTTGATATATATTTTATTAGCGCTTTTGTTTGCGTTCTTGTCTCTGTTTATGTGAATTGGTATGTTGAGATTCAAAAAACGAGTGCTTTCTTTGGTTATCCTTGGGTTCGCTGTTTCAGCGCTTTCGTTTGTTATCAGTTTAGTCCCTGTTGGATTGTATTCCTATAGATCGTATGGAAGTTTCTGAGGAAGTCTGTTTAATCTTCTCATCACTTTTGTCCTTGTTGTCTTGGTAGTGAAAAATGAACATATGTTTAAGAATTAAAACCATAGGCATTAGAACGATGGAACGATAGAACGATGGAAAACAGAAAACAACAATCTACTACCTTCCACCTATTATCTATTTATTTTTTACCTCTTTTTCTTCTCTATGAACAAATATCTTCTTGGGATTATTCTCTCTTCTGTTGTGCTTTGTTGATGTCAGAAAAATGCTATTGTTCCTATAGATGTACATACCATCACTGATTTAGCTACATTGCAGCAGGTGATTACTCAGGTGTCTACCGAGATGAATAAATGAACTCTTGATATCATCAAAGCGGAAGATCTTGTTAATCAGCTTCAACAAAAATATGTTGATCTTACTGCTAATGCTCAACCTGCTATTGAAACTCAGTTTGCTGATATCCAAAAGATATTTGATCAACAAGCCGTAAAATCCTATACTTTACCGCTCTGGGCTAAGAGATTAGGTATGATAGAACCTCAATGAATGAATATTGATAAAACGATTTCTCAACAAAATTATATCACTAGCGGCGGATATGAATCTGTGATTCTTGTTTATACGGGTGCTTATCAGGAGGCTCTGCAACAAGCCAAACTTATTGCAGAAAAAGCTCATTTGCATGTAGATAAAGCATTTCAAAAAGCTCAATCAATCGCTAAAATAGGTGATATCCAATATATTTCCTGACTTGATGTCGGCAATATCACTCAAGGTATTGTATATGTTAATCATGATCTTACGGACACTAATGTCGATTATGTACTTTCTGTAAGTGTCGATCAAAATTGAATGCTTACCTTAGAGGCAACTAATTATATGCAAACATTCCCTATAAAATAATTTATATTCTTATGATGACGTATGAAAAGAATTATTATGCTTCTTGCTTTATTTATCTTTGGATTCGGTACCTTTGCGTTCGCACAGGATTATATCTTGTTCTATGGAAACTGATGTCCGCATTGCGCTAAAGTCCAACAATACATCAAAGATAATAAACTTTCTCAGAAGTTAGATCTGAAACAGAAAGAAGTTTTTTTCAATAAGACAAATCTGACTGAATTCAACGGATATCTTACAAAATATCATCTGACGTATGATACTATCGGTGTCCCTTTTCTTATCATCAATAGCGGTGCAGATTGTAGTTATATCAATGGTGATACAAATATCATCGATTATTTTTCTGGTAAGCTTGCACAGATAGCTGCTGCAGCCTGCAAAAACACTATATCAACATGATGAACGCAAGCAGTAGAACAAACTCTTGGACAAAGATTATCGTTTTTTGGTGTTATGCTACCTGCTGCTATCTCTGATAGTATCAATCCGTGTGCATTTGCAGTTATGCTCCTGTTGCTTTCTACAATACTTAGTAGACATAAGAGCAAAAGAAAAACATTATTAGCAGGTGTATTATTTTCGTTAGCTGTATTTTTGACTTATCTTGCTATGGGTGTTGGATTGTTTTCAGCCTTGGCTACTGCTAATAATACTTTCATCCTCAAAATCGTAGTCTGAGTGCTTTGATTGGTTGTCTGACTTGCAAATCTGAAAGATTATTTCCGATATGGAAAATGGTTTGTCATGGAAGTTCCATTTAGCTGGAGACCAAAAATGATGGAGGTGATTGAAAAAGTATCTTCTCCTTGGTGAGCATTTGTTGTCGGCGTGATTGTAAGTCTCTTTCTTCTCCCTTGTTCCTCAGGTCCTTACTTTACTATCTTATGATTTCTAAGCTCGCAAAGCAAACATCTTAATTTACGATGATATCTCTATTTGATAGTCTATAATCTTATCTTTGTATTACCGATGTTGGCGATAGCTGTTTTGGTTGGATTTTGATATGCAAGTGTTGATAAATTAGCTAAAATCAAACATGAAAAAACCAAACTGATCCATTTGATTGTATGAATACTTATGCTTGGACTTTGAATTTATGTATTAACGACTTTATAAACATATATTTCGTAAAGTACGGTCGCGACTGTATCCTACAATTATACTTTATAAACAATAACTGAATTGAATTTTCTTGACATATCATTATAAATATTTCTACTATTTATAATGTTTGTAGGTGTTGATATGAACAAATCATTTATTTTTGATAGAGATCATTTGAGGCAGGTGTTTAGCGATTGGAGAGCTAAAGAGCTTTTGGCTACTCATGGATATAAAAGCATTACCGAATTGTATGATACTTTAATATCCCGTGCATCCTCTTGAGCTGAATATGTTGTCTGACTTCCTGGTATAGGGAAGTCTACTTTTGCTATCAAAAATTTATGAGCACACACCGTTATCACTCAAAAGGATATGGTAGATCTTTTGACTATGAATTTTGATGATATGGTCTTTGTGACCTGTGATGTAGATGATGCTATTGCTCAGAATGCAGGGCGTATCACTTTGCTGCATACGCATAAAGAAAGATTACATGCACATAGAAAATCGAGAGATGAAGAGATAGAGGAATGAATCTCAGAAACTGCTTTTGGCAGGGATGCACATGCTACTACTCACACTTCTACTGATGCATCCATCACTATCTCTAGATTGAAAACTGATTATCCAGACAAATCTCGTATCATATTTTATAACAATGCTGATGCACATAATTTTGATGAGAAAAAATATATAGCGGTGAAAAACCTTAGCAATAAAAGAAAATACAGAGAGGAGTGAGTAGTCTGAACGAACGGTAAATTTGCGCCTCCTCATAAAATCCATGAGGAAATCATGCAAAAAGTCATCGTTTTCGCTGAAGAAAAACAGTTGCATCCTTTTGCTCTTCTGGTAAAAAATTCTGGCGGAGAGTATGATTTCGATTTGAGGCAAAGTGAAAAGAAAAAACTATTGGATCCTATCTTCTGATGAAAATTACCGTTTCTTTTTGAGGGCGTTCCTAAATTTTTTAAAACTGAACACAATCAGATTATCAAGGTAATCCCTGAAAAAAGCTTTGCCGTCCTCTGAAAAGAGAGATTGCCAGAATGATTTACGCAGTGAAGCTATAATGAATTAGTCACTCATCCGAAATATGCACAATTTATGAAAAGCGCTGATAGTGTTTCTGTAAAATCATTTGCAGGATATAATTTTCTCAATATATGAAATATCGCTAGAGAGTGAAGTGATGAAAGTGTCAGTGCTACCTTTGTGAGAGAAAATTTAGTGAAATGAAATATTGATGCGGTCAGACCTTATCTTTCTGATGAAATATTCTCCGTACTTACTGCGCCTCATAATCTTGCTGCGATCAAAAGACGTTATGCGCTTATACAAGAACGTGATGAAAAAATAGAGGAGAATCAGGAACTCTTGAAAGAAAAATATAGGACTACACATCCTCTTACTTGAGAAAAACTTCTTACTAAGGCTTGAAAACCTACTTTTTTGGCGAGGAGTATCATCAAGAAAGGTACTTCAGCCAAGAATAAAGCTAAGATATTGGATTATATTGAAAAGATAGATATGTTAGTTAAAAAGCACAAAAAAAACATCATTGAAAAATAT
>JAHFJL010000069.1:2434-2903 GCA_023245855.1 bacterium | reverse complement strand
AATTTTTGCAATAAGCCAGGAGAAAAAAATATCCAATATGTCATGCAAGTATGGTGAAAACAGGATATCTGTTTGCAGGCGACAAATAGATCATCCCAAGCGATACAAGCTACCATAGAATTTGTTGATGGAAGCATCACCAACGATCAACGGCATAACAAGGCATGTATGAACGCAGGACAAAACAAAAATTTCTGACAATATGTGACGGGGTTTACTGCTTCATTTACGATCCCTGCAAATGATAGCATATTCCAACACGCTACTCTCCAATTCCCGATATCAAAACAATGAATCATTAACTGATGTCTCGTGTATTATACCAAAGGGGTAGAAATGGGAGGCCAGATGAATTTTACGGTCCTCATGCGCAAAGCAAAATTCATTGATGTGCAGATCAAGGAGAAGGTAGGGAGCTTAAAATTTAAAGCGTGACTGATTATCGCAGGAATTCTTATCGTCATCATAT
>JAHFJL010000069.1:0-2424 GCA_023245855.1 bacterium | reverse complement strand
TTCAAGAAAAAATAAATAAAAAAAAAACTACCAAGAAGGTAGTTTTAGTCTATCACAACATATGCACCCCGTTTTGCTATCTGAGAGATAGTATAGTCTAGGAAGGTTATCTCTTTTCGCAGTACTGCAGAAGAGATAAGATTCCTAGAAATATATATTAACTAATAATGAATAGTGAATAGTGAATAGTGTTGGTATTTTTTTAAAAAAATATTCCATCGTTTTTCACTGTTAGTTATATTTAGTTTTCTAGTAAGTGAAGGTTAAGAGACCCGTATATGATGCGGGAGCTTGTGCAGCAGGTACAGCAACTTTAAGGGTAATTTCTTGTGAATATTTTGAAATTCCTGAATTGTCAGCTCTAGCAACAAATGTTACGGGAGCGGTACCGATATCAGCAGCGCTTGTAGGAGCAGAAGTAAGCGCTTTACCTGTACCTAACCATGTACTACCTGTATAACTGACCAAGTCAGCAGCGATAGAAAGACTTCCAGAAGCTGTCAAAGCAGAGCTTTGAAGTGTTACGGTAAAGGGATCACCTTTGAGATCGCTTATAGTGAATCTATGATCTCCAGCTGATGCTGCATTGATAGCGCTAAGGCTTGCATTATAAGTACCGATATCAATAGTTGCAGCAGCGTTTGCAGAGTGAGAAAAATAAGAATCCATAGTTGCACCCGTATCTTTGTAGAAACTGAACACTCCTTGAGTGATTCCAAGAGTGGTATTGGTAGCAGTGTTTGCTGCGTAAGATTGTCCTAGAGAAAGAACAGCTACTGAGGCAACAACAAGCGTGCTAAGCACACCTACTATTTTAAAATTTTTCATGGGTTTTTTTATAAAAGAATAAAAGAATAAAAGAAATTATAGATTAGGATATGAGTTCCTAGACTATACTATATATCAAATAGGGCTTGTATACTGTTAAATATCTCATCTCGCTCTTTGAGCTTGATATAAGTATACTGACGGAGGTCGATTTTGTCAAATTTTTGAAGATAAAAATTTGATTCATTCTTCAATAAAAATACGAACTATATTTTTAAGGAGAATATATCAAATTTTAGAGGACTTTTTTTGGACTTAATTTCATTCATTCTTCAATCAACATATGAACTATATTTTGAAGGAGAATATATCAAATTTTAGAGGACTTTTTTTTAGCGATCCAAAATTTGATTTGTCAAATTTTGGATACAAAAAAATCCCACTTCAAGGTGGGATTCAATGTATGTATTTATTTATTTTTATTCTGTTCTGTTGGTTTTTGTTCCATTTGTTTTGTAGTAACAACAGGAGCTGCCCGTCATCTGTGTAAGATAAAGTCCGCCATAATACCTTCTTTTGCAAATCCATATTTTCCACCAGGACATCCATATTTCAATGCTTCATTGTCATTTATATTTTCATGATTTTGATCCTTATTAGAAGTATCGTCAGAAGTATTTTTTCCACTGTCTTTGATATTTGAATGGTTTGCATCAGATGATCTAGAATCATTTCATTTTTTAGTATCATTATTATTTTTAGCTTGTTGCAATGCAACGATTTGAGTACAGCTGCATCCGCGAGTATCTACCATAGTTATTTTAGCGGGGAGGAGTAATTTATCTTTATCTGATCATCTGTAGAACCATCCTGTTGCCATGATACCGCTAGCATTTTTAGCATACAGGTAGGCATAGTTATTAGTTTTGATTCCTACGAAATTATCAGGTTGAGTGGTAGGGCATTGATCGTTAGCATCCAATATCCCATCATTATCACTATCCAACACCGGTGGAGCAATAGCAGCAGGTGTTGTGAAAGTATAGAGTACATCACTGAGATTTGATGCATTAGTATAAGATAATGATCACGCTTTTGCTGTAAAAGTATAATTCATAGAATTTGAAAGCGGAATTGCAGAATCGAATGCAATCGATCCATCAGGTAATATTTTACCATTGATGATAGGATATATCGTGTTAGTAGTGATATCCAAAAGAGATATTCCGCTAAAATCTACATTTTGCATGATTTGATCGAAAACTACATTCACAGTGATAAGTTTTGTAGGTTCAACAGTGAGGGAGGTAACCACAGTAACAGTATCAGATACTGTTGGGATGGGCATAGCTCTAGTCCATATGCTGACACCAGCGATAGTTATAACAAGCGCACCTGCCACAGTGAGGGTGATTCTGTGAAAAACGAAGTCTAAAATTTTTTTTGTTTCCATGGGGGCAATAGATCAAAAATATAAAATCAATTAAGATGATTATATATAGATTTGTTTTTTTGTCAAATGTTAGAACACGATTATAGTTGAATAGGTTTTTGTCTTCTCTATAGTACTCATAATGATTTATATTCGATGAACTCATGGCCGATTTCCAACAAGAAATAAAACGTCTCCAAAAGCTCTCTTGCATAGCACTTTCT
>JAHFJL010000006.1 GCA_023245855.1 bacterium | reverse complement strand
ACTTTTTGAATTTCATCTCAAGAAAGTCATTCTTCATTCTTTTTATGCTCTAGAGTCTCAATTTTTTGAGAAATTTTATCATTAGCATCTATTCTTTTCGTTCTAATGGTATTTATTATATAACAAAATTCATTAGCTCCAAAATATCTTGGAATCAAAGATTTCCAAATTGCCAAGTATTGTGGTTTTTTTTGGAGATACTCTTGTGCTCGTTCAGGAGTCAAAGGCTTAAAATTAATATCTTTTGCTGGAACATTTATCATATAGACATAAAAAAATAGATAAAATTTATGTAATTATAGTCAGATTAGACAAAAAAATCAAATATTGTCTACCTAAAACTCTAAAGCAATTTGTCATGTTATAACTTCTTTGGGTTTTATGATATTTTGTATTTTTTGGGTTCCATTACATAAGGATTGTATTATTTGATATTTTTCTTGTTGTTTTTTGGTCCATTTTTGATGAAAATGAGTAGAAACGTAGTTGGTTGTAATTAATTTATTAAGATAATGAAGAATATCTTCGATTTTTTGATCAGAATCAATAAGTTGATCTAAGATCTTTTCATTGTTTTTATTGGCTTTTTTGGTTAGATGTGCCTTAACTTGATGAAAATGATTGAGTCTATTTATGACTACACCAAATATTTTTCGATATTGAACAGGTATTTGATACCATTTAAGATATTGTTGTTGTATTTTGATTATTGACTCAGGATTTTTGGTTATAATCGGCTCTTCTTCAAAAACTACGCTATTTTTCATATCTTCTTCTGATTTTACTAGGTTTTCCTTAATTTGTTGTAATATATTACTTATCATATTATCATTCGCTTGATGTTTTTCTAATATTTCTATCGTTTTGAGAATTTTATCCCTTTGTTCTTTGGCTCAATGATAGAGGGGATTTAACATTTCCCGATAGTTTTCCATTCTTTGCATGCTAGAGATGCGATCACTCATAATTCTTCTACGGAGATGATCTACAGATGTTTTTTTTGGAACAAAAAAATAAGTATTGAGATATCTTTCCCATTCTAAAAGATCTGATTCTGTGCAATTTTTATATATTAATTCTAAAGGTTGAGTTGTTTCATCTATTTTACTAAAAAATTTCTTCTTAATATCATCTGATGATATCGTTAAAATTATACCATATTTTTCTTGTATATGAAGCAAACAATCATCTAGGACCTGAACAAAAAATGGATTACTTCTAGGTTTTTTGGTATCAAAGACTACCTTGCTTTGGATAAGCATCTGAAGGAAAATAAAGAGAAAATAATTGTCTATAAGGCATTTTAGCTGTGTAGGGTCTTTGGTATCTTTTAAAATTTTTTGCTGATAATCACTCACTATACTGTCTATTTTTATCAACATAGTTTGTTTGAGTTCTGGATAAGTTTGTTGATTGAGGAGAAGATGATCTAGCGGAAGCTGTACTTTTTCTTTATTTTTCTTGATTTTTTCTGCCTTTTCTTGTATTTTCTTTTCATTTTTTTCCTCTCTGGTTCTAGCAGCAAACTCGTATCTATATTGATCTCTGGAACCATCTATCCTATGTTCTATTTTTCTATATCCTAATATAAAATTTAACCATGTACTGGTCCTTAATTTCTCATTATATCCTAATCCTCATAAAGCAAAATCACCAGCAATTTCATCAAATAATTGATTGAATGTCGGTTGGAGTATTTGAATGATAAGTGATTGTGTATGATTTATCGTGGAACGAACACGCTCTAATGTATTGATTTTAGATTCAGGAGCTTGTTGTACCTTAAGTTCTTCTATTTCTTTCCTATATTTTTGTAGTTTTTCATCATTTTTTTCTTTTAATGAAAAAATATTAGCAATCACTGTTTTTTGTTGTTTGATCGCTTCATTGATTTTTTGGAAAAGGATTTTTTCATTTGAATCTAATAAATCATTTCCCGTATAATATCCATCATCTCAGTTTACCTTATTTTCCATATTTATAAAAAAAACATAAATATGCTTTATATTGTATACATATTTATGTTTTTTTGTCAACTATATATTTATTTTTTATCGTGTATTTGAAATCCCATACTCCAAAGACGTAATGTCCCTTTTTTTTGTTCTTCTCCATACAGTGTATCACCTATAACTGGATATCCTATACCTGCCAAATGCACTCTTATTTGATGTCTAACTCCTTTATAGATTGTCACAAGTAGGGTAGTGATAAGGTTTTTTCTATTAGTATCTAATACTTTGACAGTTGTATGTACATGATGTTGTCTACTTCTTCATTTTTCAGCATCTTTGTCACTGCGAACAAGAATCATCCTATCTTCCTTGTATTTGTGATGCATGATGGGAGTATCTATTTCAAATTCTTTGTCTTTGGGTACTCCATAGATTTGGGCTATATATTGTTTACTGACCTGACCTTCGGCTTGCACATTTTTATATTTATCAAAAACTTCTTGATTCTTAGCAAAATAAAGAAATCCTGCTGTTTCATTGTCGAGTCTATTGAGTAATCCTAATTCTTGATCCATCCCGAATATTTTGAATTGGTTTTGGATTGTCGTAGCCGTAAGCGTATATGTCTTGAAGGAAGGAAGATTGAGATAAGGGAGTAAAAATGCTGGAATAGAAAAATCAGTCTTTGGGTCTATATCTTTTCATAAAAGTATATCCAAAAAACATATCTCTTGCCCAAAAGCTGTGGGCATAGAGCGCGGTTTCCACATAAAATAAAAATCATCATTGTGGTAACAAACAATTTTAGAAAGAACTTCCAAACTATGATAATAAACAAATAAACGTAATTTACTTCGTGTAATAGATCTCCGATATAATATGCTTCGTGTAATTATAATTCATTACTACACATTATTATTCATTACGTCCGATAGAATATTACATTTTATTACTTTTGTGCTAACATTTCTTTTCTTTCTTTTTTGTATTTACCGAGAAGAATATAGGTAAGCGGTGCTGAAATGAAGATAGAGGAGTATGATCCAAAGATCACTCACATTCATATTGTGAAAGCAAATTCTCTAATAGCTCCTGATCCAAGGAGATACATTGCAATAATCACTAATAATACTGAAAATACCGTACCTAATGATCTTCTCATGGTCTGCCAAAGACTATCTTCAAAAATCTTACCAAATAATATTCATTTTTGTCCTGCTTTATTTGTGATATTTTCTCTTATTCTATCAAAGATGATAATAGTATCATTGATGCTGTATCCCATATTTGTCAGTACTGCTATGATAAATACTGTATTTACAGCCATTGTCTTGTCTATCATCATCCAAAATCCATATGCTCATGCAGGAACTCCCACATCAAACACCATCGTAGCGATAACTACCAAAGCTAAAATACTTGGTGAAATCTCTTTTCTGATTCCAGCAAATGAAAATAACATATATATCGCCATCAAAATAATACCTACGATCAGTGCATTTTTAGCAGATTTTTGCATATATGCTCCTACGCTAGGTCATGTGATAGATTGTTCAAGCACTTGTTGAGTGTTTTGGATATATCCTTTTTGGATAAGGAAAGCTTGGATGTCTTTTGATAAAACATTTACCTTATCATCACTTGTTACCTGAGTTCTCAAAGAAAGATCGGTTGTATCTTTTGTGAGTTGTACTCCTACTTCACTGTTGGGATATCATTCCGTAGCAAGGAAAGAGGTAATATCGCTTTTTACCTTATTTTGATCAAGATTACCTGCAACGGTGATTTTTACTCCTCCAGTGAATTCTTCAGAATATCTAGCATTTTTGAAAAACATAAATAAGGCAATAATCAAAATTATTCCTCCGATACTTACCCACAAATACGCTCTTTTGATAATAGAAAATGGTCTCATCTTTTGATTATAAAGTCTAAAAAACGTTATGAACTGTATCTATTTATACCTTTTTTTCAAGTCCAATCATTATAATTTTAAGCTTACATAATAGTTTTTTGCTGCCTCTTCTTGTGCTTTTTTCTTATTTGAACCAAATCATTCACTGACTTTTTTTCCCACGATAGAGATCTCTGATTTATATTCTATCACATTTCACTTCTCATCTTTCTTATGTTCGATATCATTATACTCTGGTACTTGTTTATGAAGCTTTTGCACTATCTCTTGGACCATTGTTTTGTAACTTTGGATTGGATTTTTTGATATCTGATGGATTTTGCTATATACATATGTTTTGATGAATTGTTCGGTACTATCTACTCATACATCTAAATAGAGATATCCAATCAATGCTTCAAGTGTGTCAGAAAGAATGGATTCCTTGTATCTTCATTGCATTTTTTCTTCACCTTTACTGATGAATACCATCTCATTGAGTTTGATATCTTGGGCTATTTCGGCAAGAATCTCTTCTCTCACTAAAGCTATCTTATATAGTGTTAATTCTGATTCTGGCATCTCAGGATGTTCGATAAACAAGAGCTTATCAATGATAGCACCTAATATTCCATCACCCACGAATTCTAGTCTTTCGTTGTGGTGGATATTATCTTTATAATCAGCAGCATATGATTTGTGGATAAATGCTGTGAGCATCAAATCCTCGTTTTTTATCTCTTTTGTGGGTATTCAGAGATTTTTGAGATAAGAAATAATCTCATTTTTACTATTGAGTACTTGATCAAACATCTCCTGCACAAAATAAATTTAAAAAATTATTTGGTTGTTTTATCTATAATAACTAAATGATTTGGATATTAACTGATCAATATATCCATTTCCTAATACAAGAAGTAGGTCTGCTCATGAATATTGTTGTACTAGAATAGGATCTGGAATAGTAATTACTTGATCTATGTTTACAAAGTTTTTGAGTGTTTTAATCGTTTGTTTATACTCTCAACTTCCAAGTACATATACCGTAGTCCCCGAAAGAGAGTGAGAAAAATTTTGGACACTCAGAATATTGAAAGCATACTTCTTGAGTTTTACTGCAAGCTGATTTGCAAATGCATCTGATCTTTTGATTGTAGCTTTAGCATATTTTTTGTCTATAGCGTTGAGAACTTGGATCTTTTGGTTTTCTATCAAATATTCTTGGTTGTGTGCAACATAAAAAGCAAAATTTTTGGTATAATCATAAAATGAAACATCTGTAGGAGTAGTTCCTCATATGGGAACTATTGCCGAAGCTCCATCAAAAAGCTCTCTCGGTGGATTATAAAGAAAACATGCGGGAAAGGAATATTTATAATTCATCTCCGAACATTCGGTAGTATATCAGAATGAAAATATATGTTTAAGATTGTCGACATATTTTACCATACCAATCATTTCTTTGAGTGAAATATTTGTAGTAACCATCTTGGTATAGTTGGTATACAACTGTTTTAATTTATTTACATTACCTAATCCGTTTGACATGAGTTTATTTATTATCGCTTGGATGATCAATTGCTGTCTCAATGATCTCGAAAAATCTGAACTTGAATGTCTAGATCTCGCGTATTCAAGCGCTTTTTCTCAATCCATAACGTTTATACCCGTATCAAAATGGACGGTCATATATCATCAGTTTTCCACTGCTGGATATGTGGTATCATGGATAACTTCGGGAACATCAATAGTGATTCATCCTAAGGTATCTATTACATCCTTAAATCATCAAAAATCCACTAAAGCATAATAGGGTGTTTTAATCCCCATTATCTGCTCTAACTTATCTGAAAGCGCTTTTGCTCATGTATCTAATTGAAGTTTTCTCCCTACACTATGGGAAAAAACAGCATTAATTCTCCCTATGATTTTCTCTTGGTCATTGAATACATATAAATCTCTCGGTACAGACATCATAGTCACTGCTCATAATCTTGGATTAAATGATGCTACCATGATAGAATCAGCAAGATATCCTCCTCCATGACCTTCTCATCCAAATCAAGCAATTATAACATTGATATTTCAAAAATCATCTCTTATCATCTCATCTCCTACGGCTGAAGACATTATTTTTACTGTTCATTTACCGATATATCCTCCTACTATTTGAGCTCATTTTATGAGAAATTTTCCTACATAAAATACTAAAAAAATACAAAAAAGTATGATAATCAATTTTATTACTCCAGCTGATCAAGAAAAGGGTCTGTAAGAATTATAATTATTGAGTTCTCAGATCGTTTTGTTTCTGAATGTCTTTTTCTTCAAAAACATAACACAACACAATTAATAAATAAAGCAATATTGATTGCTCCTTATAGTATATTTTAATCAAACATCAAGGGATCTATTTTTATATTCATGATTTATTTTTTTCTTTTTTTTAGTTCAAATCTCTCTGCCTTCGGCTTCTCCTTTATCCACGAAGGTGGACTTTGTCCTTCACAGGATTCCCTTCGGTCTCAAGGGAGACAACAAAAATTCTATAGCAAATACCTAGAATATTTTACTAAAAATCTCATAAATGTATTAAAAGTCAAATCTTTTTCTTTTTGACCTTTCCAAAATTTGCAAAATTTAGGTTTCTGGATACAATTAACTTAGATACTAGATACAAGATTTAAGACACAGGTATCAAAAAATAATCATTTCATTTTTAGTTGTTAGTTATTTTGGATGGCAAATTCATTTGATATTGAACAAATCCTAGCTCTGATAGAAAAAAATCCAAATATCTCTGATCTTCATTTGTCATGAGGAGAAAGTATTTCTTATAGAATGAATGGTGATGTTGTTAGAGAAGAAACTGCTGGAAAATTAAGTAATGAATCTATGGAGATTGTTTTGAGACAACTTTTTCAATGAAATCCTCAAAGATTTGATAAATTTCTCGGCGATAAGGAGGCTGATTTTGCTTATGTATCTAAAAATAATGTTCCTTATAGAGTCAATGCTTTTTTTAAGACAGGAAGAGTCGGTGTGGTTATGAGAAAAATCAATGCTGTAGCTAAAAATCTTGAAGAGCTTATATTTTCAGATATCGCTGAAAGCATCAAAAAAAATATTCTTTCAGCTAAGAAAGGCTTATATCTGGTGACTGGGCCTACAGGATCCGGTAAATCCACTTCGCTTGTAGCTATGCTTCAGTATTTGAATGAAACCAGAAATGAAAATATTATCACGATAGAAGATCCTATAGAATTCGTTTTTGAACCCAAACAATGTATTGTCTCACAAAGAGAGATTGGGCATGACACTCGATCATTTTCTAATGCACTCAGATCCTCTATGCGTGAAGATCCCGATATTATCTTTGTCGGAGAGATCCGTGATAGAGAAACTGCTGAATCAGCTTTGAGTTTGGCTGAAACGGGGCATTTGGTATTTTCTACGCTTCATACCAATTCTGCTGCAAATACCGTAAATAGATATATCTCTTTTTTTCCACCAGAAATTCAGGATAGTATCAGTGATAGGTTAGCCGAATCGTTGATTTGAATCCAATCACAGTTCTTAGTAAGAACCAAAGATGAAAAATCCAGAGTATGAATCTATGAAGTTATGATTAATACCACCTCTATAAAAAATAATATCAAAAAAAGAGCGATAGAACAAATTGATAATATTATTGAGACCTCTTCACTTATCGGGATGATTAATCTAAAAAAATATACTCAAAGATTGATTGATAAACAGATTATTGACCCTAAAGAAGTGGGGTGGTTGTTTTGAGCAGGACAACAGTAGAAATGGATGAAGAATAAATAATTAAGAATGAATTATGATGGAAGTTATTTTAGATTATTAATCATATGTATATGGGAGATACACCTGGAGCATACACATGAGGGACATATAAACAATATATATCACCTAAAGAAATAGAAAAAATGAAAAAAAATATGAAAAAAGTGCCTATTATTGAATCTAAGGCACATCAATATCATCTTAAAGAAGAACAGGAAGCTGAAGAACTATTATCTCAACTTCATGAAAATAAAAAATAAAAAAAATTTTATATACTCTTATACTCATGGTAAATACAGATCTTATCAAAGTAAAATTACCGCAAGAATTACGACAATTGGCTGTTAATTTTACTATTCCTGATGAATTTTTGACTACTATGTCTGATATTATCATCTTGGTATTGAATTCTAAATCTATGGATTCCACCGAAGAAAAACAATCGTGGTTTAATCTTTTACCTATGATGAATAAAGAACAAATAGATAAATTAAGAGATATTCTCACAAGAGAAAAACAAAAACTTTCTGAAATAGAGCAGAAGTATGAACAAAAAAAGGACGAAATGAAAACTAAATATACTCAAAAACGGGAAGATATGGTCTATACAAAAAAAATGGATGCTATTAAACAACAAGAAGCACAACATGAGGAAATTGAAGATAAGGAAGCAGAAAATTTACTTACTCAAATTTAATATCTATGAAAAATCTTCATAAAACATTTATTTTACATCTCAGATCATATAGGACATTTAATTTTATGTTCTTTACTTTTTTGTTGCTTATCACTTCAGGAATAATCTCTATTTTTAGTAGTAAAATTTATGCTCAAGATCTTTTAGAACAGGCTTTTCAACCTGCTGTAAGCAGTCAAACTATTGTAAATCTTTGAGCTGGCAAAAATGCGGTGGGAAATGAGGTTTTGAAGCAATGAGTAGGTGTACAGACTAATCTTGGTTGATGTACCGTTAATGGTCAACATCTTAATTCTACTGATTTACAAACACAAATAAGTGCTGTATGATATAATTGATGACCATCAAATTTTTGTCAACAAATACTTGGATGAACTAATGATCCCGTCACTATAACTAATAATGCTCCTCTTATTGTGAGGATAACTAAATTTTTATTAAGAATAACTATGGTACTTGCCGTAACTATGGTAATATATAATGGAATTATGTATGTTTTGGAATCAGCTAAATGAGGTGAAGTGAAAGATGCTAAAAAAAATATTATATTTATTGTGGTTTGAATCCTTATAGCGCTTATGAGTTTATGAATTATCAATCTTATTAGTTCTATTACCGTTAGCTCTTTGAATGGACCTCCATCGACATCATCTAATTCTTCTTCTAGTAATTGATGAAATACTTATTATTGAACCCATTAATTTTATTTGATATTATTTATGATGAAAAATTTTTTTCATGGAATAGTGTTTACATTAATTTGATTTACATGTATTTTTTCTACGTTTGCTATTGTAGTTGAAGTACCTTCTAGCCAATGACAACAGGATGTTATAGTTACTTGACCAACCCAAGTACAAGGTAATGAATCAACACTTTTTCAGACTATTCAGACAATAAATCAATATCTCTGGTTTTCTATATGAGCTATCTGTATGTGAGTGTTAATTTATTGATGAATAAAACTTATTACTGCTCAGGGTGATCCTGCTAAAATGAAAGAAGCAAATAAGTTGTTGGTGTGAGCTTTGGTCTGAATTTTGATAGCAATATTTTCTTATGCGATAGTAAGAATTATCGTAAATTTATTGTAAGTAGAAGTTTTTAACATTTTTTTGATACACCATTTTTAGGAAAAATACTTTAAACTCCTTATAGGGGAGTTTTTTGTTTTTATAAAGAGTATTTTATTATAAAAATACATTTTATCGTAAATTTTTTATGTATTGATAAGTTTTTAACATTTTAACATTGGCAACTTAGATTATATTTTTATGAAAATATAGATAAGAACTATATATATTGATATATTGATATATTGTTAATATTATTTTCTTATAGTATATTATATGATATATATTTAAATTAATTAAAAAATAAATAATAATAAATATAAACTGATTTAAATTATTGATTGAATTTTTTTTTTGGATGTATATACTAGGATATAGTTATGTTTATCTATTTTTTTGGGATATATGAAGGATATTTTTAAAAGAGTTTTTATAAGCGTTATTTCTTGAGCTTTTCTTGGATATTTAGCATATCTATTTTTTCAAAATACTATGATAGTTCAATGAGCTTTTTTGGAATATAATTCGTTATATTATCTAGTTTTGGCTTTGATTTGTTTGTTTTTGTTTATTTTGTTTGGAATATATCCTATACATTTTAAAATGACTAAAGCAAGCTTGTTTGTACTTGGAATAGCTTTGATTATCATCTGAGATACTGTTTTACTTAATGATATAATCAATACTGTTTATGTAGGTGATATTTTTAAGGTATTGTGAGTAGTTTTAACGCTTCTTGCTTGGACAAATGTACTTATTACTGATAAAGTCAAAAAACAAAAACAAGATAAAAATATAGAAATCATAGAAGTATAATCTTAGTTATTATGCAGGCGTAGTTCAATTGGCTAGAACGGTCCGGTTCACCGGACAGGTTATGAGTAATAAAAATCTTTAAATGCAGGCGTAGTTCAATTGGCTAGAACGGTCCGGTTTACCGGACAGGTTATGAGTAATAGAAATCTTTAAATGCAGGCGTAGTTCAATTGGCTAGAACGCTTCCTTGCCAAGGAAGAGGTTGCGAGTTCGAGTCTCGTCGCTTGCTCCATTTTATTAAATATTAAAGGGATCTGATTTTTTGTCAGATTTTTGCTTTTTTTTTAAATTTAGATATAATTGTATATATTTATATTTCCTCTTCTTTTTGTATATGGATAAAGAAAACTTACAAAAAAATATTGAGATAAAAACCAAAGAGTTGGATCAATTAAAATCCAATATTTTGGCTGGTGTTGAAGATAAAGAAAAGGAGGATATCAATAAACAACAAAAAAAACTGGAAGAAGAATTAAAAGTTTTTCAAAATCAGTTAAATGAGTTTAAAAATATAGAAACAATCACTGAAGCCAATACTTCCAAAAAAGAGACAAAACAATTAAAAGATATTATAGAAATTAATAAAGATCGGGCGTATGAACTTATGAAAGATAGTAAAATGCATGCCAAACTTTTGATAATCCTATGAACTGAGGATAAAGTGGAAAATTTCGCTTTAGAAATCGATAAAGTGGTGAGAAAATATATAGATCAAGAATTAGGATGATTTTCTAATAGTATAAAAAATAGTATGAGTGTAGGTATCCAATTTGCTATGATGGATACTCTTGCAGCTCAGTGAGCTCATTGATCTGCCGAATTTTTTACTGCATTTTCTCATGCTCAATCAACCGATGCTGGTACCGCTTTTAAATGACTCTATACCGCTTTTGGAAAGCTCGGTTCTGCTAATAAATTTTTTGATCTTGCTTATAAGGTCCAAAATATCACTTGATACCTTTCTGATAAAAAAAATATCATCATTTCATCACAAAACATACCTGAACTTATGAATCCTTATAAATTCAAGGAACTTCTTTCACAAAATATCCGATCTGACCAAAAAAAATTAAATGCATTAGATATTACCAAGGTATTGAGCTTAAATTCTTCACTATCTATCACACTTAGTGATGATGAAAAAGTTAAATTAAAGAAAATAGTGGATAATGATGCTCTCCCTATCAATGAAAAAACTATCACCGCAATACAAAAATCACTTATCACTGCTGATAAATTATTGGATGGCAGAGAAAAATTCACCACTAAAGCTACGGATTTAATCGATAAGATAGCTAGTTTTTTGGATATCAAAATCCCATTTTTAGGAAATCTCGGCGAATTGGTGGGTGTAGATTTTCCTGCTGATATTTTTTGAGAAAAAAAAGATGGAGGAGTAATGAATTTTGTATTATGAGTACTGGGTTTTCGTTGAGGGCTTAATTGACTCCATAAAAAATATATCCAAGAAAAATTAGATGATATGAAAATAGATAATGTGTTTATTTCTGCTGCTTATACTCGTTATCAGAAAAATATTGATTCTACCATTACTCACGATGGAGACACGGGTACTTGGAAAGTTTGTGATTTATCTGCTCCTACTCCTGTTTTAGAAACAGCAATGAAAGCTAAAATACCCGCAGATTATATTTGACTTAAAAAATCTTTAGTAGAGACCTTATCTTCAGCAACCCTTAATCCAAATATAGTCACTAAATTCGCTCCAAACGCTATTACTCTAGAAAATAATAAAAATATTGTTGATATTACTAAAATCACTGATAAAGAATCATTTATTGATGAATACCTCAAATATATCATACCTTTATTGGCTGATCCAACTAAAAAATTTATAACTTCAAAAAATGTAGATAAAGATTCTTTTGCTTTGGCTGTGATCGGAGGATTAATAGGAGATAAATATTTTATAGAATGAATAAATATCTGATTACTTAATGTTGTTGATTTTAAAATATCATCACCTACGGAGGCACCTATGATAATTTCTCCTATTTCTTATGAAAAGATATCTGAATCTGATCCGGAACTTATGAGGTTGGCTACTTGACCCAAAGAAAATTATTCTGAAAATCCTAAATTTATCCAATATCTTCATTTCTTGGAAATAAAAGATGGATTACCCTATGGTATTCTGCTTAATCTTATGAAAACAGAGAGTTCTGGTCAGCTCTATCAAGCTGACGGTGTCACAATTCATTGATCTGAAAAATGAGCTCAATGATTATTTCAGTTTATACCTGAGACAGCAAAAGAATTTATTGTTAAATTATGATATCCTAGATCTGAATACGAAAAAATATTTACCAATCCTATCATAGGAGCTCAGGCTTGCGCTTTATTTCTCAGTGAACGTAAAAATGCCGGTGATGATACCGTAAATATCCTTGCTCACTATAATGCCTGACCTGGGACTATTTCTTGAAAAAAGATAAATTCAATAACATTCAAACACATTCCAAAAGAAACTCAAAAATATATTATTAAAATCTGATATGATATGCTCCAATATTCTGGTAAAGAAACTCTTATTACGAGTGCCCAAAAAGAAGATATCTCCTTGATATCTCCAACTAGCTTGGAAAATTTCCTGACTGCAGTAAATAGTGTTGCTCCTCTTTGAGAATCTACTGAAAAAAATCCGATACTCCCTGAGATTCTTGCAAAAAAATTGGATGATATAGTTTTGGTAGGGGATTCACATGCAGGGTGAATACATACTCCTTCTTATTGAAATCTTAAAGTAGATACTTTTTATCATGATGGATATGATACTTGAGAGCTTTTAGGATTTATTTCTAATATCATCACTCCTATACATTCAAAAAAATCTCTTGTACTGGTCACTTGAACTAATGATATTACTCATGGACTTATCGCTAAACTCAAAGATAATCTTCAAAAAATCAAAGAAAAGATAGCCCCCGTCCAACTTGTAGTATCTACCTTATCTTATTCTCAAGACAAAGATAAAATTCCCGATTTTAAAGTGGATCGTGTAAATACTATTATTATTGAGTTTGCTGCGGAAAATGCTTTGCCGATTATTGATACCCACAAAGAAATTGCTTTAAAAAGTACTGAATATCAAGCTGATAATATCCATCTCCTTGCTTCTGGATACAAGAAAATAGCTGAAAATATCACTCATCATATCGTATGACCTGATGTTTCTTAGGATGATTCAAAATAAAAAAACCCTGCCTTGAATATGACAGGGTTTATTTTTTATTGTAATCGTTGATTGATCTTGGTTTCTCCCGCTCATTTTTTGACTTGAGACATGATATCGTTGATGATGTTTCTCAGATTTTCTCCTGTAGCTATTGATAATGCTGTTCCTGTTGTGTTGTTTCCAAAATATTGCTGGATTATATTATAATTATCTAGATTTTGTTGGTAGGTCTTTGGACTGATGCTATACAGCGTGTTGATAAAAAATTTGATTACTTTGTTTACGGTTGGATTGAGGAGCATGGTTCCCCCGAGTTGATTGATAAAGAAATTTTCTTTTTTTTGTTCAAATTGGGTTACTAGGTTAGCTCGAATACTATTTTGGATGTCTTCTATATTTTTTCATTGATATTGACCTATAAGCTGAAGTGCTCATGAAAGTTCCTTTGGCATATAATATTCTATATTTCCTTGGAGTATCTGCATAATGGCATTGTTTCAAGATTTTTGAAGAGTAATAGCTGATTGAGGACTAAGATTGATAAAAGAACCATTCCCTAAATCAATAAATATCTTTTGTGAAGTATTCTGATTTGGTGAAATAAAACTAATCTGAGTCTTTTCTGAGAGATTGAGATCATTTTGGGTCAGATCTTTGATGTTTATTTCTTTACTCCCTAAGGTGTTTTTAATCAATAATTTTCCTTCATTTGCACTTCATCCTGCTCATTGATTGATGATTTGCGCTTTTTGTGATTGGATGAAGTCGTTGAGGTTTGGCATGGTCTTGTAGAGTGGAAGCACTCCTATCAGAAGCATACCTGCTATTCCCAGTCCTATCAGACTCATAAAGATATAGCGTACTCGGTGGGTGATATATGTCACTGCTATTGCTAGCAGAATAAGTCCAAATAAGGTTATAAATTGTACACTGCTAAGCCCGATATTATTCCTAAAAAATATATCTCCCAGAATATAGAGGTTGATCATGATAATTACGAACATCAAAAACCCGGATATCTTGTTTCCTCATTGTAGGATATAGATAAGCACTATCGACACAAAAAATGTCAGGGTATAGAGGATATTGGTTTGTATCCAGCTTAGGAAAGTTATAGTATCACCTGCATACAGAAAATAGAGATATACTCCTACAAAAGCGAGTAAACCTAATCCTATTCCTGTGAAAATCTTTTTAAGCATGAGTTTGGGGGAAGATAAAAGGTAGAAGGTAGAAAGTAGAAGGTATATTGTCTTTAATTATATACAAAAAAAATCCCTTTGCAAATTTGCTGGATCTATGCTCAAGTTCGAAAATTTCTATTTCTGTCTCCCTTGAGACCGAAGGGAATCCTGTAAAGGATAAAGTCCACTTTCGTGGATGAAGGAGAAGTCTCCCGTTAAATACGTGGTAAACTCCGGATAGAGGGATTTAAATCCTCCGGTACTTTGTACCACCCCTCCTTTAAAATAAAGGAGGACAAAAAAATTCTTATTTTATAAAAAACGATATTCTTTTATATCTGATTTTTTTAACATTCCTTCTACTTTTTTTTGGTTTTCTGGAGTGAATTCCACGATTACAGCTTTTTCTTCGATTTTTTGGATTTTGTCTTCGTGAAGGGTATAGGATTGGATGTAATTGAGTCTCCTAATCTTGGTAGCTGCTCATGATTTGAGGAGTCAGATGATTATCTGTTTCAGTTTCCTTCCTTCGTTTTTATAAAAAAAAATAAGCATATATTTTTTTGTAGTATTAAAAAATCGTAGACAATATTATTCTGATGTTCAAGTACCTGCTAAAGTCGTGGTTCATGTTTGAACTGGTGCTGTTCCATGTCCTTGTTTGAATATATTAGCTATCTGATTTTGAATAGTTTTAAGACTGTCTATGTATTTTGGTGGGATATTGTATTCTCCACTGATTTTATTGATCAGTATATCCAAAAATTTTATAGTTCCTGTAAGCTTTTGAATAGGATCTCAAGATTGGTTTGTATACTCTATATTAAGGGTAGTTGCTATGAGCTTAATCCTTTTTTCTATTTTGCTGTACGTGATAGTAAAGGACTCGTCGTCTCATTGAGAAAATGCTATAGATATTTCCTTGAGTTCAGGAGCAGTAAATTCCGCATAAAGCGTATTGCTGAGTGTATCGTCTTGTTCTGGAGTAAGTATTTTTTTGTTGTCGGTCATTACCGATGAAATGGTTTTTGTAATTTCCTGATTGTTTGTGTCAATTGCTATTTGTTGGCTGGTTCCTAACAATGCAAGCAGTGAATTATCTTCAGTCTTTCATGAATTTATCTCTTCTTTTGTTGTTGTGATTGAAAATGTTTGTGAGATATTCTTATCTTGGATGGCTTTAGAGAAACTATCTACATTTGCAAACAATTTAATGTCGTTGTTTTGGATCGTTAATACTTGCTTGTTACTCATTGTTGTGCTTCTATCTGTACCATTATTTTTTGTTATAATGATATTAGCTCCATTGTTTTTGATGACTTGGTTAGCTCCGTTTTTTACAAATTCGAAGTTCATGGGTTGAGATTTATCTTGTTGTTTTACTATTATATCGTTGATTGCGAGTTCGATGGTTTGTTGTTTTTGATCCTTTCATTTCATCTGAATAAAGTTTCCATAGATCAGGTTGAGTTTGTAATTATCTGTAGTAGTTTTCTGGATGACTAATTTAGCTGGTCCGATAATTTTGGACTGGGTCCCGCTATTGATTTCGAATATTAATTGAGCTCCTTCTTTGAGCAAAATGGTATCACCATTTCCGATATTGTTGGTTTGAGCTATCACACCATTATGTTCGATAGAAAATTTACCATTAAAGTCTATCACTTGTGCTATATAATCCGCTTGTACAATATTGTTGCTATTTGACGTAACCGCAAATCGGTTGTAATCTTTTACGTTAGCTCCATTGAAAAGATACATTCCATATGTTCCTAGCATCAAAAATACGAAGATTGTGCTGTATACAAAATATTTTGTATATACAAAAGATGTCCTTTTGAGCGAGGATTTTCTTGTCTTTTTATATAAAATGCTCTGATAGAGATCTAATTTATCTATATCAGTAAATCATATATGTTTTTGTGTGTTGAAGAATTCTTGAAGTTTCATAATTTTATACATTGATGAAATAGGGTATTCTTACCCATATGTATACGAAGAACTAGACAGTTTGTGACAATAAAATAGACTTTGATTTCTTTTTGGGTGGACATTTGTTTTATAATACATTTAATCTTGTTTTTGTTTGGTGTTAATGTACTTGGGATTTGGTTTGTTTTCCCTTGTATTTGTATTTTTAAAGTATATTCTTTCTTTTATCGGGTGTTTATTTAATCACCATTCAAAATGATGGATACTATCTTCAAGACCTTGTCTGACAGGAATCGCAGAAGAATAATCCAGCTTCTAAAACAGAAAGAAATGACTGTTTCTGAATTATTGACACATTTTGACATTACTCAAGCATCGCTTTCTCATCATCTGGATGTTCTTAAAAGATCGAATTTAGTGCTAGATGAAAGGAGATGACAATTCGTTTTTTATTCACTCAATCAACCCGTGTTTGAAGAATCAGTAAATATGATACTTAATCTGCTTGTATAATATTATGGGGAAAGGAGAAAGGGACAAGGAACAAGGAAAATGGGAAATTTATCATCAATAATCTATAATTTATCATTGTTTTTTTGAAATGATTATAACTATGGCCGGGAAAGCAGGCAGTGGAAAATGAACGGTTTCTAAGATTCTTACTGAAAAATTATGATACAGATATATTTCTATCTGAAATATGAAAAGAGATCTTGCTACTCATATGGGACTCACTATTTCTGAATTTAATCTCCTTTGAGAACAACCGGAACATAGGGAAAAATTTGACCTCAAATATGAAGAATATCAAAAAAATTTGGATATAAACGATACTATTATTTTGGATAGCAGACTTGGCTTTTACTGTCAGCCGAAAGCTTTTAAAGTTTTCTTGGATGTTAGTGATGAAGAAGCAGCCAAGAGAATTTATGGTGATAAAGAAAGAACGGGTGATGCCTATAATTCTCTTCAGGCTGTTCAAGAAGCGACTATCAAAAGAAATCTGGATGATCAACAAAGATTTAAAGATATGTACGGAGTAGATATCACTGATAAGAAAAATTTTGATCTTGTGGTCGATACTACAGGAAAATCAGTTGAACAAGTCGCTGATGAGATTATAGAGGTATTTAATGAGTTCAAAAAATAATTATATATTGCTGATAATAGCTGTTTTGATATCTTCCAAGTTCATAGTATCTTTTACTGAAATCCAGACATTTTCCTTTTGGGGGAAGTGTTTTTTTAATTCGGCGAGCTGTGATTTATCCAGTAAATCAATCTTGTTGAATACCATAATCCTTTTTTGTTTTGCTCCGATAGTATCTAAAATATGATTTACTATCTCTATTCTTTCATCGATAAACGGATCGGATGCGTCGATAACATGGAGGAGAAGTTGGGATTCTATACTATCTTCCAAGGTAGACGAAAATGCTTTGATAAGTCTTGGAGGCAAATCGCGAATGAATCATATCGTGTCGTTTAGGAGAATTTCTTTTCATTCACCTGTTTCAGGATTTTTCATAATATAGAGTTTACCTACATGAGTTCCTAGGGTGGCAAATAATTTATTTTCTGCAAGAATTCATTTTTTGGTCATGACATTCAGTAACGAAGACTTTCCCGTGTTGGTATATCCTACGATTCCTACGGTTGGCATTCCTTTTCTGATTCTCCCTTCTCTATGGAGTTTCCTCATCCTTTCGTATTGTTCGAGTTCTTTCTCTATCTTTCGTACTTTTTCTTTTAGATGTCTTTTCATGATTTCAGTATTTGTTTCTCCGATTCCTCTCATCGCTCATTTTCCTCATCCTGCATTTCATCCTTGTTTGGAAAGTTCCATTCCCATCCTATAAATCCTTGGTCCCATATGTTTGATAGCTGAAAGTTCGATCTGCAATCTTGATTCCATAGATTCAGCATGCTTACCAAAAATCTTCAATATCAGATCTACCCTATCTCGTGCTTCTGCTTTCATGGGGCGAAACAGTTCGTTGAGATGATATATTTGTGAGGGTTTGAGTGAGTTCCCTACGATCAAAACATTGGCATCTAATCTTTTCATATCTGCCATAATTTCTTCTAATTTTCCTTTACCCACATAGGTCTGGTAGTCGGGTTGATCTTTTCTTTGAAATTTTTTCAAAATCACTAGTCCTCCATAGGTTTCTACTAGGCTCTCCAGTTCTTTCATCCTATCTTCCAGAAGTTCTGGACTGGTATCTTTGGTGACTATGTCTACGAGAAACACTCTTAATTGTTTTTGATCTCTATCTTCCATATTTTTATTGTTTTTTTAACTAAATATAGCTAGAATATAGTGAAAATCTTCTCAGATGCAATTTATCATGTGTTTTATTTTTTTGGCAAGTCTGCAGATGAAGTTTCGGTTGAAACTTATCTCATAAATACTATACTCAAACTTAGACGTTATTTTTTTATCCCGTAAAAATGGGATAAAATCGACATAAAAGTTTTTTTGGAACTTTTTGGTCTCCTTTTATACTATAAACTTTTTGCAAAAATGAATATACTGAGCATTATCCTGATTATCGTGGCCCTTGGAGCGTGATGACTGGGAGGGTTCTATGGATACAAAAAGACCCTTACCCAGAAAGCGTTAGATTTCAAAAAGAGAATGGAGTCTGTTAAAGAAGTTGAAGAAGAGATGTTGGAAGCTGCAAAGAAAAAAGTTGATAAACTGCTTGAACTTGCTGAAGAAAAAGCACAAAAGATAGAAGCTCAAAGATTAGAAAAGATGGAAGTCATCCAAAATAGGCTTCTTGCTAGAGAGGAAAAAATGGACGAAAAACTTGAAAAGTTGGAACAAGAAAAATCGAAGATTGTAGATAAACAAAAAGAGATGGAGGGTATTGTTCAGCAACAAACAGAAAAACTTTCTGATATTGCTAAATTGACAAAAGATGAGGCTAAAGAACAATTATTCTCTACCGTAGAAAAGGAATATCAAAAAGATATGGTTTCCTTTGTTGAAAAACTCAAAAGAATCACAAAAGAAGAAGCAGATAAAGAAGCTGCTATTATCGTTGCTCAGGCTTTGCCGAGGGTGGCTGTAAGCAGCGTAGATGAATTTACCGTCAGAATCATTGATCTTCCTAATGAAGACCTTAAAGGAAAACTTATTGGAAGAGAAGGGAGAAATATCTGATACTTTGAGAAAATGACGGGAGTCGAACTTATCGTGGATGATACTCCGTTGACAGTCAGAGTCTCCTCGTTTGATAGTGAAAAAAGATATATCGCTGCAACTATGCTTCAAAAATTGATCAAAGATGGAAGAATCAATCCATTCTATATCGAAAAGACTTATAACGAAGTGGTCGCTGATCTCCAAAATCTGCTTGCTGAAAAAGGCAAGGAAGCGTTGGCTATGCTCAATATCCCTATGATGAAACCTGAATTAGTGAAAATGATCGGACAATATTTCCTTAGATATAGTTATGGACAAAATCTTTGGCAGCATAGTATCGAAGTGGCTAAAATCTGTGAAGCTATCGCTACTGAACTTTGACTTGATCCCATATTAGCTAAAAAAGCCTGACTTTTCCATGATATCGGAAAAATCATTGCAACCACAGGGCAATCTCATGCTGCTATTGGAGCTGAAGTATTGAAAAAACTTGGTATGGACCCTATCATCGTCAATGCTGCTGAATCACATCACTATGATGTACCTATCAACAATCCTATTTCATGGATTGTAGCTGCGGCTGATGCTATCTCTGCTTCCAGACCTGGTGCGAGATTCAATACTAAAGACCTTTTTATAGAAAAGATGGGAGAACTCGAAAAACTTATTTATGAAATCCCTGGTATTGATAAAGTACATATCATGCAAGCAGGTAGAGAAATCATGGTTTATGTTAATCCAAAAGAGATCTCAGATAACGAACTTGAAAAATTACTCAAAACTATCGGAACGAAGATTGAAGAGAAACTTGATTATCCTGGTATTATTAGGGTTACTGGTATCAGAGAGACAAAGATTATTGAATTCCTCAGATAAAGTGAATAGTTAATAGTTAATAGTGAATAGTGAAAAGTGATGGAATTATTAAAATCGACTATTGTAAAATGACAATAGTTAATATAAAGACGAATCATTCATTTTTCACTGTTAGTTTTTAGTTTTTCACTCAATTTATGTATCCCTATATTATCTTGTGGTGATCAAAAATTTATATGACGGGAATAGGTATTGTTATTTCTTTTCTGGTATTCTTGGGTATTGCTCGATATCTTACTAAAAAATATCATCAAAATTTTTGGAAACTTTTCTATTGGTTACCATTTTTGATTGTACTGACCTATTTTCTTTGATCATATGTTAATTTTATTTTTGATGTAGGTATCCTTCCTACTAATTGGTCTGAGATTGGTATTTTGGTCTCTCCATATGGATATAAATTTCATTTTGCGGGACTTCTTCTGGGGATCTGTATTTCTATATATATATTCCTTAAAAAGATTGTCAGGGTAGAAAATAAGAAAGTCTGGTCAGATATATTATTCTTTTCATTTGGGCTTTCGCTCGTCCCTTTATGACTTTTTCTTCTTTTAGGAGATAATTTCATCTGAAATACCACTACTACTTGGTTAGGTATCAAAGCACTTCATTCTGATAGTCAGCTCAATAAATTTAATCTTGTTTATCCTATCGGACTTTTCCTTTCTCTTTGATCGTTGTTTGTTACCTTATATATTAAAATTCTCAAAAAGAAAAGATTTGGATATGGAATGCTTGGATTTTCTTTGCTTTTAATATTTGTAAGTTTTGTCTTAATGATGCAGCAATATCCTAGACATATCGTATTTTCTTTAGGAAATCTTATGTTTGATATTAAACAATATGCAGCATGGATTGTTGCATTAATTACGTATTTCCTATATGTTAAACGACATAAAGTTGATGAAGGACAACAGTAATAGAACAATAGGAAGTAGAAATATAAAAGTAGACAAATATCCTAATATATGGGATGACAAAAAGTAGACCAAAATAATAAAAATTTTATAGTATCATAGTTTCTATATATGAAGTTGTTTTTTCTTAAAGAACATAGTTTATACAAAATATTTAAAACCATAGAAAAAGTGCCGAATGGGAAAACTATCTATATTTATATAGATCCTGAGCATTCATTTTTTGATAATGAATGGCGGGGAAAAGAGATCAAAGAACTTATTGAAAAAAAATCGCTTAATGTTTTGTTTGTTACTAAAACAGAAAAATCCAAATATTTTTTTTCAAGTCTTGGACTCAATGTCCTCCATCAAGAAAAACATAAAGTCATAAAATATCTTAAGCTTATCTATGATTTTTTCTTTAATATTAAAAAATTTCATCTCCAAGTGTATACCAAAAAAAATTATATTTTTTATGTAGTTTTTGGATTTGAGGTTTTGTTTGTATTTATCGTTTTGTATCTTTTGTATTCGTTGATCCTTCCAAGTACTAATATAAATTTAGTACCTACCAGTCAGATAGAAAATGTCATATATAATTTCCGTTATTATTCTGCAAGTGATCTCACTTATCCACAATATTCTAGATATCTTACGGTACCCTATTATTCCGGATATATCGACTACAAATATGATATGACTATAAGTACTGCTAATATCAAATATCTTCAACAGCCTTCTCAGGGAATGGTAGAAATTATTAATATGATCCCAAAAGACTATTCATTTTTGGCAAATACAAGGTTTGTCACTAATGACGGCCGTCAATTTCTTGCAACCAAAGATTTTCTTGTTCCTCAATGAACGGAAAGAAATCCAGGTAAAGTATCAGTTATTCTCAAAGCTATGGAAACTGATATTCAGGGTGTTTTGATGTGATTAAGAGGTAATATCCCTAAATGAACCAAGGTATATATCAAAAATATAAAAGATAGCTATTATACACAAAATATCTATGGACAGGTTTTGGAAGATTTTTCTGGATGAAATTTACAGTCTCAGGGTACAGTTTCAACCAGTGATATCTCTATTCTTTCTGGTAAGCTTATAGATTCCATATATCAACAAAAAATGAATATCATTGCTGCTAATTTCAAAACTCCTGACTCTTTGGTTTTGGATTTTGATTGATTGATCAAAACTCAAATCAAGGATATTCAAATCCAAGATATTCCTTGAGAGAAAACACCATTACTTAAATGAACCATTATAGTCCGTCTTAACTTTGATTATGTCAAAAAAACAGATCTTCTTTCAGTTGTTGATAGATATGTTAAACAAAGAATGTTTGATAAGATGAAGATTTTTGAAATAGATATGTCTTCCATATCGTTTTTCCAAAATATGAAACAAGAAACAGGTAATGTTTTTGTAATACCTACTAAAATTGATATCAAACAATCCTATGATTTTTCTAAGGATATTAATGGTATCTTGCCTGATATGAAAGAGCGTATCGTGGGGTTGAATGAAGATAGTGCTAGACAAGTACTCTTTTCATATCCAGAAATATCATCTTTCACTATAAAAATCAAGCCGCCTCGGTATACAACGATTTCTAAGTTGAAATCTAGAATCAATGTGTATGTGAATGGAAAAACTATTGATAAATAATATATAAAAAAACGACCTATTAATGGTCGTTTTTTTTCTTAGCTAGTTAAATTTTTGATTAGAATGGTAAGTCATCGTTAGCTTCAGATTTTTTGCTTGCTGGTTTTTCGCTTCCTTGCCCTGCTTCTAATCTCCATGCAGTGATACTATTGAAAAATCTTCCTGGTTGAGTTTTAGATTCGTTTACTCTTGTGTTGAGATGTACGGTGATCATATCTCCAACTTTAACTCCGTTGAGTAATTCTGTTTTGTCTTTGAAAAAATCTACTGCCAATCCTCATTTAAATTCTCTGTCTGTGTCTTCTTCAAGTACAACTGTCTGTTTCACGAGTGCGTTAGCTCCAATTTCTTCTTTTGGTCCAATAAATCTTACGGTTCCTGTGTATTGCATCATATATAGATAAGTAATAAAACAATATTGGTACAAGGCAAAAGGTACAAGGTCTATGTTTCTTGTCCCAAATCCCATGTGATTGTTTTGGAATTGTAGATTTTTATTCCTTTTTTTCAAGAATAACTTTAACGATTCGTAGCCCTACTCAAATACTCAGCATGATGTCTGCAAAGTTGAAGATAGGGAAGTTAAATAATCCGATATTTATGAAATCTCTTACCCCTCCATATATAATTCTATCTCAAAAATTTCAAATCGTTCCTGCCATCAAAAGAGCCGTTGTTATCGATCACACCTTGTTTTTTATAAAAAGTCGCATAAAAAGTCAGATTCCTCATATGCTCATGGTGATAATAATCATCAATGGGACAGGTAATGATCGTGAAATCCCTGTGTTCAATGTCGGTAGAATTAGTGGGGTATGTTCTAGATACTTAAGATTATAGAAAAGATATTTGGATATGAGATCCAATCCAATGAGAATGAATATTCCTAATAAAAGTCTGAAATATTTCATGAATATGGAAATTTAAATTAAATCATCCCTACCGAGAATTTTATTCTTTATTTTCTTCGTTTGCTGCTTTCATCTCTTGCCTTTCTTGTTCTCTTTTTGCAATCCTAGAATCCTGTCTTTCTTTAAATCTGATTACGATAGGAGTTCCAATGAAGCCAAAATGGTTTCTGATGCTATTCTCTAATCGTCTTTTGAATGCGAAATTTGCCCTATTTTTGTGGTTTACAAAGACAACAAATGTGGGTGCGTTGATATCTATCTGAGTGATATACATTATTTTGCAGATTTTATTTTTTGGGAATCTTGGCGGTCTATTAATATATTCTTTTCCTATGATATCATTCAATTCTCAGGTATCTATCCTCTTTTCAGCTTCTTTTTTCATTTGGCCTACGACCTTAAATATCTCTTTGATCCCTTTTTGGGTTTTTGCTGAAATCGGGAAAATGAGCATATATTTTGCAAACTCTAATATCGCTTTAGATTTGAGATTGAGAAGCTTTAGTTCTTTTGGAGTTAAAAGGTCGATCTTGTTGAGGCAGACTATCATCGGTAATGCGAGATTATTAATCTCTTGAATCAGTGTCATATCTCTGTGAGAAATTCCTTCAGTAGCATCAACTAAAAATACTACTATAGGTCTTTTGTATTTTAACATCTCTAATGTTTTGTCGAAAGCGATCTTTTCTATCCCATGGAGATCAGATTTTTTTCTGATACCCGCAGTGTCATAAACTACATATTTTTTTCTCTCTAAAGTGAAACGCCCTGAAATATAATCACGAGTGGTTCCTGGAGTGTTTTCTACTTTGGAAACGGTTTTTTTCATGAGCGTATTTAAAAGTGTAGACTTTCCTGCATTTGGTTTACCGATTATTGCTAGGTGTGTTCCTGCTTCTTGTTTGATATCGAATCCTTCTCCTGACAACTCGGCTTCTCCTTCTTTTATCAGTTCAGTTTTAAGGGATTTTTTTGTAATCATATCTTTGAGATTTTCGAGATTTTTTCCTTTTTTTGCGCTGATACCTACGATGTAATCAAATCCTAAATGATAGTATTCATTGATGGCAAGATCATCATCTTTTTCCTTATGTTTGATGTCAATCTTATTTATCACGAGGATGGTGTTGTTTCTTTTCTTTTTGGCGATGATATAAGAGATGATATGTTGCTCTTTTGCCGTAATCCCAACGCTATCATCAATCACAAAGAGAATAAGGTCAGATTCATCTATTATTTTTTTGATCAACACTTCTTCTTCTGTAAAATCCAATAGTCCTGGACTATCGAAAAAAGTTACCCTTCCGATGTCGTCGATGAGTGTTTCATGTTGAATGATATCTCTGGTGGTTCCTGGAATGTCTGTCACTATTGCTCTAAATTGTCTGATGAGCCTATTAAAAAGCGTTGATTTCCCTACGTTCGTAGAACCTACTAAACCTATTTTCATAAATAATTTTAAATTTTAAATTTTGAATTTGAAATTTTCAAAGTATGTGTAATTTAGCTTACGGAAAAGCTTTTGTAAATCAATCACAATGCTTTTCGTAGTATTATGATAATTGCGTCTTAATTAAAAAAAGAAGCTCGAGAAACCGAACTTCATTTGGCTATTTCTTAAATTTTTTTGTTGTTGTGTTATAGTTATCGATATATTCTTCTGTTTTTTTTATAAATTCTTTCTCGTTAAATGTGTCAAATTTTGTGCTATATCCTGACCAGACACATGAGTGTATGTGGTTTTTTGTAAAGAATATTAACAGAAAATCGTTTTTTGTCTGTTTGTTTTTGGTTATTTTTATCGCTACTCCCCAGTGAGTGAACTTCTCTTTAAGATCTATCTCAATAGTTTCTATTTGCATCAAAATCTCTTTTGTTCTTAGATCTAAAGTTTGATTATCTGTACTAGTAGTTGCAATGAGCTTTTCTTTCAGATAAAACACTAATCCTTTCATTTTTGGTATGGTTATTATTGTTGTCATATATTTTTGTATTTATTTTATGAACTTATATGTTTCCTTGATAGGAAGTCAATTTTTTTTGATAATACCAGATAAAAAATCTGATATAAAAAAAGAAGCTCGGAAAACCGAACCTCTCTACTCTATTACTTTGCAAATGTTTTCATTGAAATATCATATTTTTCAACGAATTCTTCCATTTTTTTCATGAAAGATTCTTTATTAAAATCTTTAAATTCAATCCTATGACCAGGCCATATTTGTGAATCTATCATATTCTTTGTAAAGAATACTATTGAAAAAGCGTCTTTTAATTCTTTCCCATCTTTGGTTTCTATTGTGATTCCCCAATGAGAAAGTTTGTTTTTCAGATCTATCTCAATCTTTTTTATTGTCATGAGCGCCTCTTTTGTAATGGGATTGGAAATCTGATTTTCTGTGATATCAATTAAACTAAGCTTTTTTTCTACATAAAAGAACATCAATCCTTCTGTTTTTTGTGCTGTGGCTGTTTCCATTTTTTTGTTTTTTTAGGGTTGTTTTTTTGTTTTCGAATTGGAGCTTATACTTATTTTCTCAATGAAGTCAAGTCACGTTCTCGGAGATTGTTTTGCTATTTCTCGTAGTTTGCTTATAGTGATTTTTGTTTTATTTGTCGCTACGATATGTTAGTTCATACGCCGGTTATGCTTCAGGAAGTGCTCTCGTTTTTGCCACCTGATTCCAAATTGATAGTCGATTGCACACTTGGGCATGGGTGACATACCGCTGCACTTTTGACTTTAGCTCAAAATGCTCATTTGATTGCATTTGATATTGATGAGCTTATGATGAATAAAGCGAAATTACTTATTGAAATTAGGGATAACGAACAAGGGACAAATATCGGAACTAGGATCGAATATGTGCGTGGCAATTATGCTGATATTGTTTTTGTTTTGCATGATAGAAAAGCTGATTTTATCCTCAATGATCTCGGAGTGAATCTTGAACATTTCAAAGCCGTTGAGCGTGGATTTAGCATCAGAGGCATAGCTCCTTTGGATATGAGATTTGATACTACTCAAGCCAAATCTGCGGCTACCTTGCTAGCCACTTATTCTTCTGACCAACTCAGACATCTTTTTGAACATTATGCAGACTTTTCTTCGGCAAAAGCTCTTGAACTTGCCCAACATATTGTTACCACAAGGAAGCAAAAACCAATCATTACAACTCAAGATCTGAAACTGATTTTGAATACATGTTGACTCGGAGATAAGGCATGTACTGTTATTTTTCAATCCATTAGGATCGAGGTAAACGGCGAATTGGATAATCTTCAAAAATTTTTGTGAGCATTCCTCGAATGTCTCAATTCAGATTGAAGATGTTGTATAATTACCTATCATAGCATCGAAGATAGATTTGTGAAACAAGCATTCAATGCTTTAGCTAATACATGAAAATATAAATTGGTTACCAAAAAAGCGATCAAACCTCATTATAAAGAAGTCGTTCTCAATAGAGCTGCAAGAAGCGCTAAAATCAGAGTTATAGAAAAATTAACTAATAACTAACTCTTATCTCGAGACAAGTAGTTGAAAACTAATAATGATAGAATTCTTTTGACCTTTGATTTTATGGACTTTAGACTTTATAAACTTTTAAAGATATGAAGAAGTTTGCTTTTATTCCTGGCCAAGTAACTAGGGCCTATACCTGAATCATCAGCAAATATAAACGTTACGACAGTATCGTTGAAATTTTTAAGGTTTCTGTTTTGAGTTTGTTTCTTTTAGTTTGCGCATTCTTCTATCTCTATTTCATCAATCTTTCTTCTACGCGTTGATATTTCCTCAAACAAGCTGATCAGAATCTTACCGCTATAGGATTCCAATATGAAATATTGAAAACAAAACTTCTTGATTATACTCAGCATAACTGGGATGCTGTACAAATGACCACATTCAAAAGAGACGTAGTAAATGTAACTGCTGAAATAGTGAAAATACCTGATGCGCTTCAGCTTTGATTCCTTCAAAATCAACTAACAGCTAACAACTAATACCTAACAATTTTTGAAATTCTTTTTGATCTCGCTTTGGTGGGATTTTTTTTATATTTTATTATGACGACTTATTTTTTTACTGATTTTTTCTTCTCAGGTTTTTTTTCTACTATTTTGTCCATAAATAATATTCCATCGAGATGATCCATTTCATGTTGGATGATTACTGCATTGAATTCCTTATATTTTTTGCTTTGTTTTTCCCCTTTAATATCCATGAATTCTATATGAATGTCTCTATGTCTTCTTACCATTCCTGTTGCATTAGGTAGAGAAATACATGCTTCTTCCCAAAGAATCGTTTCTTTTGATTTTGCTATGATTTTAGGATTTATCATAATTGTCTCTCAGAGAAGCTTATCTTTGGTTTTTTTTCTTTCTCGTTGGCTGGTGGCGATGATTCTGATGTTTTCGCCTACTTGTGGAGCGGCTAATCCGACTCCTTTGTTTTGCCACATCAATACTTGTAATTTTTTACAAAAAAGTGCAAGTTCTTCATCGAACTCTTTGATTTCTTCAGATATGCTTCTAAGGATAGGATTATTTATTCCTGTTTGAATGCGTTTGATGGGATATTCCATAAATTAATTAACAACTAAATAACTGGATTCATAATTCATGATTCACGATTTATGGTACGTATAGCTCAATAGTTCCTGCATCATAGATCTTGTATCTTATATATTATATAAATAGTTAATACTACTATGAATTCAATCTTTTTTCATCAAATATCTTGGATATTACGTCAAAAAAGGTCTATGTAATTTATTCCTTGAAAATCAAAGGGAAATAATTAGTATTTCTTATTGTAGTATTCAATCACCTAATAAACCCTTATTGTATCTGTGGAGAGATGGCAGAGTGGTTGAATGCAGCTGCCTTGAAAGCAGCCGTTCGGGCAACCGGACCGTGGGTTCAAATCCCACTCTCTCCGCCATTTATTATTCTTATCTTATATGATAAAATTTAATCGTGTAAACTATTTCAAGTTTATTTTGTCGTTATGTTTTATTGTGTTCTTTATCTTTGTGATTGCTAACGCTGATATCTTTTCGAAAGGAGACGAGCTGTTATCAATCAATTCAGGATTTATACAAGGAAATGATGGCATTTCTTACAATATCAACTTGGATGCTATAAATATAGATACCAGCACTACTACCGATGGTGTGATTCAATATACCGTCCAGACATGAGATACTTTACTTAAAATTGCAAGTGTCTTTTGATCTACTGTTTCTAGCATACAAAAAGATAATACTATCAAAACTGACAAAAATGATGAACTCACTCCTGGTCTGGTACTCAAGGTATCCAACCAGATAGATGGTATTATCTATACTACCAAAGATAAAATCAATGTTGTCGTGTTTGCAAATAAATATAATCTCAATCTACAAGATTTGATGACATTAAACTATGTTCAGGATGAATCGGAAATATTTGCTCCTGGTCAAGAAGTATTCATAAATGTTTCAAAAGAAAAGGCTTATGATCTTGGTCTACTTGATAGACCAAAACCGGAAATTATCCCTCAATCTACTATAACTAATAAGCCTGTGATTAATAAATCTGGGAAAATTGTTTCTAAAGTAATTAAATCTAATACTGTTATCGCTGCTTTAGATGATCAAAACACTGCTCCAGATATCCAAAGTAAAATTATTTCACAATGGACTTATACCAAACCTATAAAAAATGGATTTTATGCATGAAATTGTACTTGGTATGCTGCTATCATAAGTCCACAAATATTCCCTTATGTTGATGATACTACTCAAAATAGGCCTTTTGGTGGCGATGCAACTCAATGGTGTTCTAATGCTCAAAAAGCTTGATATAGAATTGGAAGCAAACCAGCTGTCGGAGCATTGATTGTCTATAGTAATATTAATTCATCTGCTGGACATGTAGGAAAAGTCATCAATTATTATCCTGATGACAATAAAATGATTATCAGAGACATGAACTATATAGCTAAATTCGTTGTTACAGAACGCTGGGAAAATACAAATAATTCAAAAATCAAATGTTATATTTACGGAAAATAACAATTTTATAATAATCTATCCATTGAAAATACATCATATATTTTTATAAGAGGTCTACTGTCTTAAACAGTAGATTTCTTCTTTTTACTAGTTATCTTACTTTATGAGTTATTTCAATCAAAAAAGACTCTATTCTCCAAATTTTAGTGGATGAACATATACTTCACACAATTATCATAGTCACCCCAATAGAAAAAAGAAAATATTTTTTTGGCTTTTGTCTGTATTTGTATTTTTTACCGTAGTATTTGGTTTCTGGTTTACGAGAAATGTACTGGTTGGTTTGCCTGATGTCACTAGCATCAAAAATATGGTTTTTAGTGAAGCTACGCTTATCGAAGATAGAAATTGACAAATCCTTTACAAACTCTTTGATGAAAATAGGCAATATGTCGACTATTCATGAATTTCTCTTACTATCGTAAATGCTATCGTCGCATTGGAAGACCAACGTTACTGGGAACATAATGGACTTGATCCTATCGGTATCCTTAGAGCATGAGTCAATGATGTTATTCATCCTCGCAATGGACTTCAGTGAGCTTCTACAATTCCTCAGCAGTTAGTGAGAAATCTTTTGTTGACTAAGGATAGAAAAATTACAAGAAAACTAAAAGAAATTATTTTGACTAGTAGATTAGGAGGGGTTTTGGAAAAACAGATCCATCAAGAAAAATGAAATCTTACGCCTGCAGAACTTCGCAAAGATATGAAAACCAAAACGTTAGAACTTTATCTTAACTATATATTTTTTGGTAATAATGCTTATGGTGTAGAAGCGGCATCCAATACTTATTTTGCAAAATCTGCAAAAGATGTTACTGTTCTCGAAGCTTCTATTTTGGCTTCTCTTCCTAAATGACCTTCCTTGTATGATCCTTACAAAAATAGAAAATTAGTCATGGGCGATTTTACCCTCAAAGGTCCAAGTGATTATAGTGCAAAAGTAGATACCGGTATTCAAAAACAGATTAATGATAAATTTGCTTCCATTATAAATAGTTCAGATTTTTCTAATAAAAAAAGCAATAATGATGTTGTAAAATTTTTGAAATGAATAGGTTCATTTAGTATTTCAATAACATGAGGTGTAACCTTACATGTCCAATATAACAATGGAAGAAAAGATCTCGCTTTGACAAGAATGTTTGAAGATGATTATATCACTGAAGCACAACTCAAGGAAGCATTGATCCAATGATTGGATTATCAATTCCGCAAAAATACAGTTCAAATGTTAGCTCCTCATTTTGTCCAACGAATTATAGAGCAACTTGAACAGAAATATGATAGCGGAACCCTTTTCAAAGGTTGATTTACGATTAAGACAACATTAGATCTCAATATCCAAAAGATTGCTGAAGATGCTTTACAGGCTAATAATCCTGCTTTACAGGATAATGGAGCAAATAATAGTTCTATGCTCTATCTAGATACTACTAATGGTGAAGTATTGGCATATGTAGGTTCTATGGATTATTTCAATGAGACTATAGAATGACAAAACGATATGGTGAGAAGTCCAAGACAACCGTGATCTGCTATGAAACCCTTTATGTATTCTATGGGATTAGCGACGTTGCCATTGACTCTAGATACCCCCATCTTTGATATCCCATTTCAAATATGACCTGATCATCCCAATGATGCTGATGATAGATTCGAAGGTATGTTGCCACTCAGAAAAGCGCTTGGGCATAGTAGAAATGTTCCTGCTGCCAAAATGATCACTGCTATCGGATGAGAACTTGTTGCAAAACCGTTTTTGAGACAGCTGGGTTTAAGCGGAGTGAACTTAAATACAGAATACGGATATACCCTAGCTTTGGGAGCTGCAGAAGTGCCTATGCTGCAAATGGCAAATGCATATTCACATCTTTCAACTGACACTCCTGGTGTCATTAATCCCATCCTTGAAATCAGAGCTAGAGACGGCTCTCTCTTGTATCAGAGAACATGAATGAATGTACAATCTGAGATTATTAAACCAGGAATCAGATCTTTGATCCGAAAAATATTATCAGATTCTGCATCAAGAATTATTTGATGGGAAAATAAATTCAATGTAGCGTGACTTTCTTTTGGGCTCAAGACATGAACTTCAGATGTAAAAACACCCAAAGGAAATCGTCCTAGAGATGGATGGTTGTGTGCATATACTCCAAGTAGAGTCATTATGCTTTGGATGTGAAATACTGATGCTTCAGCAATGAATGTAAATGCTTTTGGATGAGCGTTGGCTGATCCGTTCAAAAAATTTATGAGTGCCTTGCTCAAAAATAATTATATCACCAATGAAAATATGCCTGACAAAGATACTGTCAGCATAAAAATAGATAAATTATCTGGTAAGCTTGCTACAGATTCTACTCCTGCCAATTTAGTGATCTCTACTCTCAAATATGCTGGAGCGCCAGATCCTGTAGCTGATGATCTTATACAAAGCATCACTTATGATAGTAGTTGTAATGGAGCTGCTAGTCCTTATACCGCACCTGAAAATACTAAAAATGGATATATTATCGTACCCAACAGCTTTATACCCAATGGTATGGATCTGAAAGAGATTACTCAACGATGGCAAGAATCTTCAGCATTCATAGGTTCTGGTTCAATGGGTACAGGCTGATCCTTTTCTAGCGGAAAAGTTACTTATACTTTCAATAATATCTTTGTTCAGACACCCACACAAACATGTGATTGAACGGCTGCGAAACCTGATACCAATATCATTGTAAATGTCTCTGCTCCCTCCCGTGATTCAACTATCGGCAAAGAGTTTACGGTTTCCTATAGTGTTGTAGCGCCCAAAAACATCAGAAAGGTAATGGTTCTCCTCAATTCTATTCAACTCGTTACATTCAGTTATCCTCAATGAAATACTAAGAGCATCACGGATACTAAATCTGTCACTGTTACTTGAACAGGATTAAAAAACGGAACGTATGATCTCGATGTGGTGGCATTTGATTTTGCAGGATTCTCTAACAAAACAACAATAAAAGTTACGCTTGATGTTTGAGCAATTACTCCTCTGGTGCCAACGCCAACACCAGCAAATACAAATACAAATACAGCATGACCTAAGGTGCTTGAAAATCAAATCGGTATCACCAAAAATCCTGATGGTACTTATGCAGTGATTCTTACTCTTGATGATCCATCTGGAATTTCTTGAGGAAAGATAACAAGAAATGGAACAACACTCTATGAATTTAAAAATTGACCTACAGCAACTTTCACTATCGATGTACTTGGTCCTGTTGTTATCACTGCTACGGATACTTTAGGAAATACGCTTAATCAAACACTTGATCTCAGCAAATATTTCAAATAATAAGTTTTGATGTCATAGAAGAAAAAAAAGAGGATTCTGTTCCTCTTTTTTTTGTCTTATCTTATATGAAATAGAAAAATAATTTTAAACACTGACCAATGATCTTATCTCAAATGCTCAATCTTATATTGGTCTTTTTATATCATTGAGATTGTCTTTTTCGATCATCAAATAATGTAACTAAATTATGCACAATTTTTTTCTGTTTGAAAATCCCGCCAGCTTCGTAGTTATGATTGAATGAGAGTCTGTCGATATTCTGTGATCAGATTATTACTTCTTCATCATCAACTATCATCACTTTTGCGTGATTCATTTTATTGATTACATAAAAATGTATCCCTAGATCCAATAATTCGTTGATATAATGGTAATTTATCTTGTTGAGTATTTTGATATCTGTATCTTGCGGAATGATTATCTCTACGATTACTCCTCTTTTTTTCGCATCATCCAAAAGCGCTATCAACCAGCGGGGTGGAATGAAATAGGGGGTGGTTATTTTTATATACTTTTTGGCAGTAATTATTTTTTCTTTATAGTAATCAGTTAAACTATACATCTTATGACCTGGAAAACTTTCTATGAAAAATGTTTTTATTTTTTTTAATATTCCTTTTTTATATTGTTTCAGTATTTTTTCATTTTTTCCTCCACACATTTTATAAGTACGCACAAATGTTCTTGTGAGCGGTCTGATTATTCTTTTTCCTCTGATTCTAATCTGAAGATCTAGCCAATGCAGTACGCTAGCTTTCATGTTGCTTCAGCCAAAATATCCAATCTCTTTGTCTATGATGATTATTTTTCTATGCGTTCTTCTTAGTCGATCACTAAAAAAATTAAAATCTATTCATGCTTTTTTCATCTTAGCTATAGATTCTTTCTTTAATTCTCGACTTCCGATAGCATCTACTATAAGCAGTATTTCTACTCATTCATTCGCTTTTTTTATAAGAAGTTCTGTAAAATCATATTTTCCGTTTGCATCTGAAAAAATATACATTTCTATATATATAGATGTTTTCGCGTTTTTTATGTCTTGCCAGACTGCGTCCAGAAATTTTTTTGTTTTGCTGTATAATTTGTATTTCATATTTTTATTTATTTACAGTAAAACTGCGTTATTTTATTGTAATATATTTGATGGATAATTTCCATTGAGAATGACGAGCGGTGTCGTAGATATCTCTGTTCCTTGCTTGCAAGATGTATTGTCGCTTCCTGTGCCTCCAAGTCCGCATTCTCGTGTAAATATATTTTGCAGACTGATATAATTGTCTTGCGGACCTGCTCAAAACATTCCATCGATTTGATCTCTTTTTCATTGGGTGGGTATCAGTGGCGTATTGAGCATTGTTATCTTTCCTTGGAGATGGAGTTTGTGATTGAATGCTGTCGGTGATCCTGGAGTTCATCAGAGCATCAGTCCATTGATGATGAAGTTTCATTTGAGGTAAAGTCCTGCGTTCAATCATAATCAAGATGTCGGGAATCATTGGATATCGAAATTCTGGTCAGATGGATTTGTTGGTAAATATACCATTCATTTATCTACAAAGATATCAAGTGCTGGTGAATTCTGGTCCATCCCTCCTTGCAAAATCACGTTTCCGTTCTGTACGATGATTGTTTTATTTTCATATGTTGTCGGCTGATTGAGATCAATAGTAAGGTCTCCATTATTATCAAAACAAAGAATATTTTCTGTGGATGTCGGTAGTGTGTTTTCTGTACTATATATAGTCTGTCCTTTACATAATTTTTGAGCTTTTTGTTTTGCGATATTGATCAGTGTTGATGAATTGATATCGCTTCCATTGAGCACTACAGTTTTGTTTGCTGTATTTCCCAGTACTGAAAGCCTTTCACTGGCGTTAATGGATTTTGATAATCCTACGCTTCCTTGAATGATGAGATTTCGCATCGTTTGTATCGCATTATTTCAGCTTGTTGATATCACTGTTGTTTCTCGATTGGGATTGTGTGAGATGATAGTATCTCATGAATATGTAAATCAACTATTGATATTTCCTCAACTATCCAAAAAATTTATCAGATCCTCATGACCGCTTAATTCTCCTCCGATATATCCTATCCCCCCATTACTATCATAGATATATCACAACGGCACTTTATTGTCAAAATATTCCAAGCTTTGTGCAAATGCTGGTATCATCTTATTGTGCTGGTAGTCTAATTTTGTCCCTGCTACTATATATGAGTCTCTTCCTCATCGCGTATATTTGATAGATCCAAATACGCTGTACGTAGTGTCGCAGGTGGTGTAAAGCCCTCCTTGGATGTGGAGATTATTGTATGAAGTGCTTTGTTGCTTCAAGAGCTCAAGCGTATCTGCATCTAGAGGTCGGAGTCTTTTGCCTCTCTGTGAATTGAAGTATAATCCTCTCATTAATTTTGTACATGTTCTATTTTGTCATCAGAGCGATATAGTAGTTCATGTCACCGCTTTTGATGCTAACCAAAATATGCTTCCTCAAAAATCATTTCCTGGCGCCATAAAATGTACGAGCGAAAATTTATTTTGGAATGATTGGATATTGATATCAGGAAAATTAAGCGTTAGTGACGCTTGGCTTACTGCATAGAGCGCTCATATTATTATTGCGAGCATTAATCCTAGTTTTTTTTTCATGCTATGATAGGGAGATAAACCGTATCTCTTCTAATTGTACTGATATATTTTTTCTTGTCAAAATTTTGACATATCATTTTTTTTATTTGGACAGGTATCGACACTGTCATTTATTAATTTTTTTTCGCATCTGCTATGGAAAATCAATTATTTAATTCTGATCATAATCACTATTTTTTTGACAATTGAGATTATTATTGAGGATTCTAGGTTGACTTTCTTTCCTAAAATTCTGTGCAAATGGTACGTTTTCGTGAGTTTGAAAGCTTACTACCTACCTTAAAAATATATGTAAGAAAGTATAAAAAAGTCTTGCAATACTTACCTAAATTGATATAAGGTACTCCGCTCACTTTTTTTTACACTACAAAAATCGTAGAAAAACGTGGACATGATGTAGGTATTTAACAATAATATAGTATATTACGTTTATAAGAACAATAAATCTTTTTAAAGGCTAAAAATGAATGCCTTGGGTAAAAAGGTGGATGAAGGACGTGATTGGCTGCGAAAAGTTCCGGCGAGGTGCCAATACCCGCTTGTAACCGGAAATTTCCTAATGGGGCAACCTATCCTGTATACCAGGATGTCTATATGACCACAACCGTGTGAAGTGAAATATCTCAGTAGCACGAGGAAAAGAAATCGTAATGAGATTCCCTTAGTAGTGACGAGCGAACAGGGAAGAGTCTAAACCTTTATAGTGTAAGCTGCTAGGCGTTGCTATAATAGGGGTTGTAGGGCTGTTTTGGATTCTCTAGCAAGAATCCTAGGATATTGTTTTTTGTTAGAAAAAGATTCTGGAAAGGATCACCATAGAGGGTTATAGTCCCGTATTCGAAAATAAAAAACCTCCTTAATAGTTCCTGAGTAATGTCGAACACGAGAAATTCGGCATGAATCCGCCCAGACCACTGGGTAAGACTAAATACCTTTTTACACCGATAGCGTATAGTACCGTGAGGGAACGGTGAAAAGAACCCCAGGAAGGGGAGTGAAATAGATCCTGAAATTTTTAGCCTACAAGGGAGTGGGAGCTCGCAAGAGTGACCGCGTACCTATTGACGAATGGGTCAGCGAGTTATTGGCAGTAGCAAGGTTAAGGCAGTATAGCCGGAGCCGTAGGGAAACCGAGTCTGAATAGGGCGACTAGTTGCTGTCAATAAACCCGAAGCGTGACGAGCTACACATGGGCAGGTTGAAAGCTCGGGAAACCGAGCTGGAGGACCGAACGGGTTGGTGCTGCAAAACCTTCCGATGACTTGTGTGTAGGAGTGAAAAGCTTATCGAGTTACGTGATAGCTGGTTCTCTCCGAAATGTATTTAGGTACAGCCAGCAATGAAGATCTCATAGAGGTAGAGCTCTTATACGGCTAGGGGTGTCGAAAGACATTACCAAACCTTGTTAAACTTCGAATGCTATGAGGAATATTGTTGAGTGAGACTGCGGGGGCTAAGCTTCGTAGTCGAAAGGGTAACAGCCCAGATTTCTAACTAAGGTCCCAAAATTATAGCTAAGTGGAAAAGGAGGTGTCTTTGCTTAAACATCCAGGAGGTTTGCTTAGAAGCAGCAATCCTTTAAAGAAAGCGTAACAGCTCACTGGACAAGCGAAGGTGCGCCGAAAATGTAAGGGGGCTAAGCTATATACCGAAGTTGAAAGACTATCACTTTTGTGATAAGTCGGTAGGAGAGTGTTCTTTACGGATTGAAGGTCGGGTGTGAACTTCGACTGGACTATAAAGAAGTAAAAATGCTGACATAAGTAACGACGCAAGGCGAAAATCCTTGCTGCCGAAATCCTAAGGATTCCTACGCAACGTTCATCGTCGTAGGGTTAGGCGAGACCTAAGGCTCACCCGGAAACGGGGTGTCGATGGATAGCTGGTTAATATTCCAGCCCTTATATATGCAGTGATGCGGCAACGCATTGGGATGTGTGAGAGCCCACTAAGAATGTGGGTCGAGATGACAAGATCTCCAAGCAATTGGAGAGGTAAGAGTAGGCAAATCCGCTCTTATTCTCAAGTCTGATCGGAAAAGATGTCTTCGGACTGAATGATTCTCATAGTTTTGGTGCCAAGAAAAACCGCTAAACTTATGTATGTATAACTCGTACTCAGATCAGACACATGTAGGATAGTAGAGAATACTAAGGCAATCGAGATAACTAATGATTAAGGAACTTGGCAAATTAGCGGGCGTAAGTTAGCAATAAGCCCTGCCCTGTAGCAATACAGGGCCGCAGCGAATGACGTGGGGGGGACTGTTTATCAAAAACACAGCTTCCTGCTAACTCGAAAGAGGATGTATAGGAAGTGATGCCTGTCCAATGCCAGAATGTTATGCTTTCTTGTGCAAGCTCGAAAGTTAAGCACTGGTGAATGACGGCCGTAACTATGACGGTCCTAAGGTAGCGAAGTACCTTGTCGGGTAAGTTCCGACGCGCATGAATGGCACAACCATCTCCACACTGTCTTAATCTTAGACTCGGTGAAATTACATTCCCGGTAAAAATGCCGGGTAGTTGCAGTTAGACGGAAAGACCCTGTGAAGCTTTACTGTAAATTGATATTGGGCTGTAGTAAGTGTTGCTCAGCATAAGTGGGAGACTTTGATGTTTCAACCTCGGTTGGGGCGGAGTCAACAATGAGATACCACTCAATGCTTATAGCATCTCTAACCTCGCAACCACGAGGAACAGTGTCAGTTGGTCAGTTTACCTGGGGCGGGTGCCTCCTAAAAGGTAACGGAGGCGTACAAAGGTTTGCTTGCTACGGATGGAAACCGTGGTGGACGTGTATTCGCAAAAGCAAGCTTAACTGTGAGACTAACAGGTCGAACAGATACGAAAGTAGGTGAAAGTGATCCGGATCTTCCATGTGGAAGGGGATCCGCTCAACGGATAAAAGTTACTCCGGGGATAACAGGCTAATGGAGCCTAAGCGTTCATAGCGACGG
>JAHFJL010000005.1:33157-39621 GCA_023245855.1 bacterium | reverse complement strand
TGTAATGCTCATGCTTATGAGAGCTAAGAAATAATTTATAAAGTCATAAAGTTAAAAGTCTTTAAAGTAAAATAATTAAAGTCAAATAATAATTTGAAAAAACACCTTCGCTCTATTCTATGGCGGGGTGTTTTTTTATAGAAGTCTAAGAGAAAAATATTTTTTTATATTTTTTTTACTGGTTTACCGACATGTGATACCACTATTCCTTAGATATTCAGTTTTATTCTTTTTTGGAAACTATACATACATACACGTTAAAAAAACATTGATTGATTTTTTTATATTCTTGTACAACTATTGCTATGAAAAATCTTTTGAAAAAACTTTTTTTATCAGCAGGTATTCTGGGATGCTGATTTGTTTTATATCACCTAGAGAACTCTGTAAAAGCTGAGTACACTACCTTAGACGTCAATGCTGGTATACACCTATGAGCTGAAAATTACAGTATGGAATTGCAAGGTGCATATCAATATGCCCATACAAAAAACATCACTACACAATCTTCTATCGAAAATGCTGATATGATGTGACTTCTTCTCAGATCTGCTATGGCTAAAATGATAGTTAATTATGCAACTACGGTATTGGGCAAGACTCCCGACACTACGTTATCATGCAATTTTATGGATATTATGAATGAGACAACTGATATGCAGATGTATATCAAACTTGCTTGCCAGCTTGGACTCATGGGTCAAGGTATTTCTTCTTTCAACCCCAACGGTAAAGTCACTAGAGCTGAATTTGGTACTGTTCTTTCTAGAGCATTATATGGAATGGCGAATAATTGAGGAAATCCCTATTATATGAAACATCTTCGAGCGCTTAAAAATGATGGCATCATGAAAGATATCTCTATGCCCAATGCTCATGAAATCAGAGGATATGTAATGCTTATGATGGAAAGAGCAGATCAATGAGAAACATCTACCGCAACAGTATCAACACAAAACGTAGTACAAGTATCTTCTACTTCACTTGGAAAAATCATCTGAGCAACAGGTGGAATGACGCTTTATGTCTTTGGTGCAGATGTTGCTGGAACAAGCAATTGTTATGGACAATGCGCTATCAATTGGCCGCCATTATTGGTTTCGAATGGAATGAAACCTATGGGACAAGGGATAACCGCAGCACTTTCAACAACCCAAAGAACTGATGGAAGTATGCAAGTCACAGTAAACGGAATGCCTGTATATTTTTTCATGCGTGATATGGCAGCTGGAGATGTTAATGGACAAGGAAAATTTGCGTTTAGCGGAACATGGTATGTTGTTTCACCTGCAGGACAAATCATAACAACAGCTCAAACAACGGGGTACTAAAACTCTGTTCACATTACGATATCAAAAAACCCGCAAATCCTTGCGGGTTTTTTTATGTGTTATATCATTTATTTGATGATCAATATCTTTCTTCTCTGAAAATATTTCCAGGTTTCACGGATGAGCAGATAGAGTATTCATCAGCTTATAGGGAATAACCGATCCTTGAGATCCATCTGTCAGAACTCAAAATAATCATGCACAATAGGTCCGTAAATAAGGATCATAATACAGGTCAATGAGATTCAGAATGCGATTAATAATTGTTTGTTTGATCGGATATATGAGGTGAATACTGATTCTTTTCCCGCTCTACGCGAGAGGATATTCGCAAACTGACAGAACAAGATGCTCGTATAGGTGATTGAAGTCGCTATAGGATAATAGGGCGTATTAGTAGAGAATGTCACGAATGTGAATCCATGGAAGATGAAGTACAACAGATAATTAGCGAACGCGATAAATCACATCAAGATTCAGAAAAAGATCAGATCTATGATTACAGGTTTGTTGATCACATGATCATCAGGGCTTCTTGGAGCCTCTTTCATCAGGTCTTTTAAAGGAGGATCTCGCGTAAGCGCGGTCAATGGTCACATCTCTCCGATCATATCCACCGCTAAAATTTGGAATGGGTTAATTGCCATCGGGAGCCCAAAGATCGCTTTCATCGCCAAGCTCGGAAGCACCGTAAAGAGCTCTCCTCCATTTGAGGTGATACATGAGATGATAGTTTTTTCCAGGTTGTAAAATATTATCCTTCATTCTCTGATTGCATATACCAGCGTATTAAAACTGTCATCAAGCAATACAATCTCGGAAGCTTCCTTAGCGACATCAGTTCCAATTTTTCCCATTGCTACACCGATATTTGCACTCTTGAGTGCTGGCGCGTCATTGATACCATCTCCCGTAACCGCTACTATATTGTGTGTCTTCCTTAAGATATTCACTATCCTCAATTTATCTTCCGGTGATGTCCTCGAAAAGATGATCGGTCATTTTTGTTGGATGATCTGCAAGAGATGGATGTCAGTCATATCTTTTAATTCCTCTCCAGCGATGAGAGGGATCTTGTCTCCTGCGCCCAATCCGATGCGTTCACCGATAGCGTTTGCTGTCAATCCATAATCTCATGTAATCATAATGATCTTTATTTTTGCTTCATGTGCTGCTTTGACCGCGCCCGGGACTTCATCTCTCGGTGGATCGATAATACTCGTACATCCTAGATAAATCAGATTGTTTTCTACATCCTGCCGTTTCATATTTTGATCATAAGCAGCTATCGGTTTGTATGCGAACGAAAGATTTCTCATCGCTTTGGCAGCAGTCTTATTAACATATTCTTCTATCTGATCCTTATCTTCTTTTGTGATTGCTCTGATCTCTTTTCCATCGAATATCTGCGTACATCTTTCTATGATCGCGGAAGGGGATCCTTTTACATAGAGGTATTGTTGCTTATCTACAATACGCACTGACGACATCATTTTTCTGACGGAATCAAATCCATATTGATGGATCTGGGTATATATCTGATTGATTTTTTCTGTGTTCAATCCTACTTTTTCTGCGAGACTGATCAATGCGGCTTCTGTCGGATCACCGATAGCATACCAGGTCATATGCTCTTCATCAGGCGGATTGATCTTTGCGTTTGAAGCAAGGAATAATGAATTGAAAAAATGTTTTCGAGTCACAAGCAATGAACTATCGACCTCTTGTTGTGATTCAGCCAAAAGTATTTTCCCTATAGGTTCATATCCATCGCCTCCGATATCATAGAGCTGGAACCCCAACATCATATGTTTGATGGTCATCTCGTTTTTGGTGAGCGTACCTGTCTTATCGGTACAGATGACATTGACGCATCACAGCGTTTCCACGGATGCAAGCTGTTTTACGAGTGCTTTATTTTTTGCTAATCTCCCTGCAGCCAATGCAAGCGCGACACTCACCTGCGCCGGCAATCCTTGCGGGATCATCGATGCAGAGATCCCTATCACGAAAATAAATGCCTCTCTCAGCGTAAAGTGTGCGAAGTATGCAACGATGAAAAGAGCGACTCCAAGGATCAATGTACCGATCGTAAGTTTTTTGGCGATGTTATCCATCTCCAGTTGGAGCGGCGTCTCTTCAGGGATCTGTTCCTGCGAGAGGTTAGCTATCCTTCCGAGTTCGGTATTCATCCCGGTAGAAAAAACCACACACCATGCGTATCCTGTAGCCACGGTTGTTCCCATCCAGACACAGTTATTCCTTTCGGAGATCAAGACATCTCCCGCTATTTCATGGGTAAACTTATTTTGCGGATTCGATTCTCCGGTAAGCGAAAAATCATTGGTTTGGAATTCCGATTCTTGGATCACCCTCATATCAGCGGGGATGCTATCTCACTCTTCTATATATACGATATCTCCCGGCATCAAATTTTCTGCCAACTCTTCTACAAGCCTGCCATTCCTTTTGACTTTAGCGTTGGGATGCAGCATTTTTTTGAGCGATTCCATGATCTTTTCCGCTTTCGCTTCTTGGATGTATCCGATGATCGCATTTACTAATATGATGAACGTCAAAATCGTTGCTCATCTCATATCGCCTAAATACAGCGAAATCACGTCGCTGATGATCAATAAGATGATCAGGATGTCTTTGAACTGTTTGAAAAATCTGAAAAAAAATCCCTTCTTCTTGAATCAGATCAAAATATTTTTTCCGTAAATCTTTTCTCTCGTGAGGATATCTTGTTTTTTAAGACCATTAAAAGATGTCTGCAAACTAGCTAATGCATCTTCAGGAGAAAGTTTATAATATTGTCCTTTGATTTGTTCCAAACTAGGGGAAAGGTGAATGGTAAAAGGTACAAGGTGAAAGGTGAATGGCAGAAAAAATCTGTTACCATGTGATTATATTCCAAATGAGTGATTTTGTCAAATCTGCGGAGAAAATATTTATTAAAATATGAATGAAATTTTACTTTTATAAACTAGCAAAAGACGGTTTTTTTGTAAAATACAGTTGAAAGCACTAGACAAAAAACTATTATGTATTATACGTTTTTTATTCCCTTGTAGATAGTAGTATGAAAAAAATTACTTTATTAGGAATGTTTGCTGTAGTATTTTTTGCAGGATGCGTTCAACAAACTCAAACACAAAATCTAGATAATTTCGCTAAATGTCTTACAGAAAAATGAGCGATCATGTATGGCAGTGCTACTTGTCCACATTGTCAAAAACAGAAAGAAATGTTTGGAACTAGTTTACAATATATCAACTATGTAGAATGTACAAAAGAGTTTGCTCGTTGTGCTAATCTCAAATGAGTGCCTACATGGGAAATAAGTAGCGGAAACTATTTGGAAGGACTCCAGGAATTAGCTACACTGGCTAAGGCAACGAATTGTCCGCTTCAATAATATTTTATTTTTTACGTTTCACAATGAGAAGAGTTCTTTTGCTTACTCTTATAGTAGCATGATTTTTTACTGTATGCTCAGCTGCTTATAATGCACCTATACTCAAAACTGCATTACATTTTCAGGCCAAATCTATTGATGGTAAAGTAATTACTTCATGGGCAAATATTGATATCATTACTACATGAACACTCCAGTGATATAGGGTAGTAAAATCATCAATCAATCATTTTCCTGTCTATCCAGAAGATGAAAATATCGCTACTATTGCTGATAGGAAACAAACAAGTTTCGTTGAAACAAAACCATCCTATGGGACCTACTATTATAGAGTATGTGCTATCATGCAAAATATGGATAGATATTGCAGTAATGTTATATCACTTACCATTGTAAAAAATTGAAACAATTCATCTGAACAGAATACATCATCAGATATTTCTACGAAGATCCTTACTCCATTGACAACGAATTTCAAAACTACGATTGAATGATTCATTACAACATTCATGAAAAACTTAGATACAACATATGGTAACAATATCGCTAAAAAAATTATTATTGTAGATGCATTGATTACAAGAATCACTTCAAATGCTACTGGCAAAAGTACAGCTCTCTTTACCTATCTCAAAGAAAAACTAGAAGAGCAAAGCGATATTCTGAGGTTACAAATCCTAATGGAATAACATTAATTTTATTTTCTAGTGAAGGTATGGAAGACATCAAAGCTAAAGTAATCAATTGTCAGATGTTGACAGAAAATGTCATGGAGCTTAGTATAGAAACATATCAAGAAGTAAAAGTCATTCCTGGACAACGAGCATTATTCATATTTAAAGATGAACAAAGCACTTTCCAAAGAGCTTATTCTGTCGTAGATCAAGATACTGATAATGAAAAAACATTGTTGATGTTTGCTATTAAATTGATTGAAACTGGTAGATGAAGCAATGTCTTAAAAAAAATACTTGTAGGAGATGCTGTTTCTATTAGATGAGTTTTTTGAACCTTTATTCTTCAAGATACTCAATATCCTAAAGCTTTCATTTGAACATGAATCGGTATTACTCCAGTATTGCATATGGCAAAATATTGTACGACAGATAAACAATTATTCTGGTCTGTATCACACAAAAAAGATATTTTTTATGAAGATAGGATTAAGGAGATACATGAATTAAGATATGAAATACATATCACTAGAGAAAGCATTGATGGATATTTTCCATGAAGGATTAATTTCACCAAAAATCAATTTGATCCCAATACCGAATTTTACCTCTGTTGAAGTCCAGATCCTGTGAAAAATATTATTGAGGAACTCACTTTTCTTTGATATAATAAAATATATGCAGAAAAGTTTTAAAATAAGCTTGATTTTGGTATATATATCCATATAGACATCAAACGAAGTTTTTTTGTTGTTGTTTGAATTACAGATTATGCGGATATGATGTAATTGGTGTAGCATAGCAGACTTCAGCTCTGTTCGTACGGGTTCGAGTCCCGTTATCCGCTAACTTATCTTCACTACTCTATCTCCCATGGCAAAAAGAATCATTATCGGACTAACTATTGCTTGAATTGGCTGATCTGTTGTATACTTTGCTGGATACTTAGCAGATATGTTTGGTAGTATTCCTTGGTTTGAAAAAAATCTTGGATGAACAAGGAGTGGTTTCGTCTTATCAGGATTCGTTATCATGGTT
>JAHFJL010000005.1:0-33147 GCA_023245855.1 bacterium | reverse complement strand
TATCGGATTTTTGGTTTTGTTTGGGGTAATCCCAACAAGTTCACCTACAGAAAATCTCAGTAGTCTTAGTGCAGCTGCTCCCGCAACAGCAAAATAATTACTATTTGCCCATGTATATGCTCTCTACTCAAACATTGAGCTAGAGCGGTCCGGCTCACCGGACAGGCGAAGGGAATCCAAAACAAAAATTAATAATATTATCACATTAGCGCCCATTTATTTATTCTCTGCTCAAACATTGAGCTAGAGCGGTCCGGCTCACCGGACAGGCGAAAGAAATTCAAAACAAAAATTAATAATGTTATTATGTTAGTGCCCATTTATATATTCTCTAACTCAAACATTGAGCTAGAGCGGTCCGGTTCACCGGACAGGCGAAGGAAATTCAAAACAAAAATTAATAATATTATCACATTAGCGCCCATTTATTTATTCTCTGCTCAAACATTGAGCTAGAGCGGTCCGGTTCACCGGACAGGCGAAGGAAATCCAAAACAAAAATTAATAATATTATCACATTAGCGCCCATTTATTTATTCTCTGCTCAAACATTGAGCTAGAGCGGTCCGGTTCACCGGACAGGCGAAGGAAATCCAAAACAAAAATTAATAATATTATCACATTAGCGCCCATTTATATATGGGCCCTTAGCTCATTTGGCTAGAGCGCCTGCCTTGCACGCAGGAGGCGAAGGGTTCGACTCCCTTAGGGTCCACCATTAATACAATAATGAAAAACGAATAGTGAATAATGAAAAATAAAAAAATACCACAATTATTCATTCTCAATTATTCATTCTTAATTATTAATTAATTTTGGGGAGATGGCAGAGTGGTCAATTGCACTCCGATGTATCGGAGCGCCTCACGGCTACCGTCATCAAACAAAATTATTATTTTTATGGGGAGATGGCAGAGTGGTCAATTGCATCAGACTGTAAATCTGACGCCTCACGGCTACATAGGTTCGACTCCTATTCTCCCCAGGTTATATTATTACAACTAAGCCAATATGGAGAAATGATTTGTTTATGTGCTTAAACTTAAAAATTGAAGATATTATGTTTGAAGCACAAACAATTTAGAAAGAAGAATACAACAACATCAAGAAGGTAAAAGTCTGACAACAAAAAATCTAAGACCACTTGAATTATTGTATATGAAAGAATATCCAACATTACTGGAAGCAAGAAGATATGAGTATCACATCAAAAAACAAAAAGATAGAAAATTTATACAAAACTTTATGGGTTGATAGAATAATTCTCTTTATTCTATGGGTGTGGTCAATTGCACTCCGATGTATCGGAGCGCCTCACGGCTACATAGGTTCGACTCCTATTCTCCCCAAATTATACCTTTTCTATGGAGTATGTACTTCAATAGTCTAGAGTTATGCTCTCGTAGTTAAATGGATAGAACAACAGCCTTCTAAGCTGTGGATCCAAGTTCGATTCTTGGCGAGGGTAAATTATATTCACTTACTTATCTCTATAAATAACCAAAAATCTTGCGAGCTCTCGTCGTCTAGTGGTTTAGGACATCACCCTCTCACGGTGGAGATCGCGGGTTCGACTCCCGCCGGGAGCGAATAGTTACTTTTATTTTTATACTACTCTATGGTAGATATAAAACCTACAAAACCTGCTAATACCTATAACAGAGAGAGAACGTTTATGGTGTATCTCAATGAACAAATAAAGGCACCAAATATTATTATTGTTGATGAAACAGGAGCTAACCTATGAACATTTCCTAGGAAAAGGGCACTTGAAATGGCAGAAGAACAAGGAAAAGATCTAGTGCAGATGAAATATGATGCAGAAACAATGACATCAACAGTTAAGATTGTAGACTATGGAAAATATATGTATCAAAAATCTAAAGATGATAAAGAAAAAAAGAAAACAATGAAGCCTACAGTACTCAAAGAACTTAAACTTAATTATGCAATCGGAGAAAACGATCTCCAGATGAAACTCAAAAAAGCGATAGAATTCCTGAAAGAAAGATATAATGTAAAATTCTTTATCAAGCTCAAGGGAAGAGAAAAAATTTACGCCAACAAAGCAATTGAAAAACTTGTAAGGATCAAAAATGATTTAGCGGAGTATTGAAAAAGTCAATTTGAAACCCCAAAACAAGAAGCTCAATGATATAGCATCATTTTATTCAGTAAATAGGTATAATGTGAAAAGGTTTAAAAACTCATTCGTGAGCAAAAAAAAGATTCAAGATTACTGCGACTAAAAAAGTATTGTTCAAGAAATCTTGCAACAATCATTTGTTGACGAACAAAGGAAACAACAACAAAAGAGATCCATATGGAAAATTATTATCGAAAACATATGTAAAAAAAGTAAAAACTTTATTTCCTTATAACCAATAATACATGGTAAGAGTAACAAGTGGACTTCAAAGACAAAGAAGACACAAAAAATTTATAAAACTTGCAAAAGGGTTTAGACTCGGAAGAAGCAAAGTATATAAACAAGTAAGATTAGCATTGATCAAACAATGACAACATGCTTACAAAAGCAGAAAAGAGAAAAAGAGAGACTTCAGAAAACTTCGAATCGAAAGAATGTCTGCTGCAATCAAGGAAAATGGCGGAAGATATAGTACTTTTATCGGAAGCATGACTAAAAAGAGAATTATTCTTGATAGAAAAGTGCTTTCTAATGTAGCAGTCGCATTTCCTGAAGTATTTAATAAAATATACTCTGAAGTTGTAAAATAAAACAACCTTGCGGTTGTTTTTTTCTGCCCGGATGGTGAAATTGGTAGACACAAGGGACTTAAAATCCCTCGGTAGCAATACCTTGCCGGTTCGATTCCGGCTTCGGGCATTATATATCTCATATCACAACAGAAACCTCGTAGCCAATAATGAACCCACCAACGCGATTACGCTTTGAGTGACGGCCTGTCCCCATACTGCGGGATTGTATTCCAGCTGCGAACCAACCCGATTAGACGTCGAAATGAATGCTGCGTAAGATAAAAAAACGTAAAAGGTCTTGCATTTTGATGGAATAATTATATATTCACACGGCTAAAAACTTTTTTTAATTTATCAATTTTTTATTAATGGGATTTACTGTACGAAGAACATGAGATCTAAACACCAATGAAAGAATGATTTCTTTCTACAAAAAAGAACTTTGGGCGTCTCACATTCTTGATAAAGCTAAAAAGCAAAAACATTATAATACAAAACGATATAGAAAATTTGTTTCTTTCAAATTTCCTAGTGCAAGAAGATATCAGAGGCTTAAAGCTATCGTTTCTGATGCATATAGAACAAATAAGAAAAAATATAATACGCTTGCTCAATTGGGTAAAATTATATAGATTAATTTTAAATTATAAATGTTATATATAATGTATGCTGTTGTAGAACTTAAGGGACATCAATATATCGTAAAAGAAGGTGACACTATCACCGTTGATAATGTAGACTTGCCTGAATGAGAAAAAATGAATGTGGACAAGGTTCTGTTGGCTTTTGACGATAAATGAGATAAAGTCATCATAGGCGCTCCTTATATTGCCAAAGCTAATGTTGAATGTATTGTTGCTAAGAATCAAAAATGAGACAAGATAAGAGTCATCAAATTCAAAAGAAAAAATAGATATACAAGAACGATTGGGTTTAGACCACATCAATCGCTTTTAGAAATTAAAAAAATCAATATTAATGGGTAAAGAATGAGTTTTGGAACGAGATTGAGAAGTTCTTGAAGTCTTACCTGCATGATTTTTTAAGGTAAAGCTCAAAGAAGTTGATACTCTTGTTCGTTGCAAAAAATCATGAAGAATGAGTCAATCCAACATCTCTATTATCCCATGAGATCGAGTTAAATTGGAAATTAATCAGTATGATATGAGTCAGTGACGTATTATATTTAGATATAATGACTACAAAACTAATATTAATACTGCTGGTAGAGATACCCCAGCTTCTAATCATCAAATATGAACACAACACATCAAAAAATAATTATCTTTATTTAGTATTACTTAATTAAGATGAAAGTTAAATCTTCTCTTCACAAAAGATGTATGTACTGTCAGATAGTAAAAAGAAAGGGCGTACTCTATGTTGTATGTAAAAAAAATCCTAGACACAAAGCAAGACAAGGATAATTTTATTTATTGTTTTTAAATTCGCATGTTTAGATTATCAGGACACGTTTTACCAGAAAATAAGTCTATCTGGATTGGACTCACTTCTGTTTATGGAATTGGACTCAAAAGATCTAAGACTATTCTTGCAAACGCAAAAATCGATTACCTCAAAAAGGTCAAGGATATCACAGAAGATGAACAAAAAAAGATCTTAGAACAGATCAAAAATTATATCCTAGAAAATGATCTCAAAAGAGAGATAGCTTTTGCTATTAAGAGACTCAAAGAAATCAAATGCTACAGAGGGATGAGACATAATCTCGGACTTCCTGTGAGAGGACAACTTACTAGAAAAAATGGGAAAACTGCAAAAAAACTTATGGGAAGATCAAAAGTTAGACCTGTATTGAAAAAATAATTTTAATTTGTGATTAATGTTACATTATGGCCGCACCTACTACAGCTGTTAAAGCAAAAGCAACTACTCCAAAGAAAAAAAGGGATCTTAAAATAGATTCTGGTATCCTTCACGTTCAGACTACTGATAACAATACAGTTATCACTTTGGCTGATGAAAATGGAAATAAAATCCTTGGAGGAGGAACAGGAAAACTTGGATATAAAGGAAGCAAAAAAAGCACTCCTTACGCTGCTGAACTTTTGACGAAACAAGTTTTGAAAGAAGGACAAGTTCTTGGTCTCAAAGAAATATGAGTCATATTTAGAGGCGCAGGATTGGCAAGAGATGGTGTTTTCAAAGCTATCAATGAAATAGGATTGGTAGATATCAAATATATCAAAGAAAATACAGCTCTTCAATTTGGAGGATGTAAATGAAGAAGACAAAAAAGAGTATAATATCCAGATATATGTTATTAATTTTAAATTCTTAATTCTTACTTTAAATGAGATATACGTGACCTAAGTTTAAGTTATGTAGAAGAGAACAAGTAGACCTATTTTGATCAAAGAAGTATAACGTGAAAAAAAATAAAAGTCTTCCAGGACAACACGGAGCAAATATGCAAAGATCTTCTGAATATGGGAAACTTTTGAGAAACAAACAAGTACTCAAAAGAATGTACATGTTATCTGAAAGACAATTTGTAAGACTTGTAAAAGAGATTTCTGCTAAACATTCTAAAAACAACGGTATTACTCATGATACTGCATTGTTTCAATTTTTGGAAAGAAGAATGGATTCTATCGTATACAGGTCATGACTTGCAAAAACTATGATGCAAGCGAGACAGATGGTTAATCATGGTCACTTTGTTTTGAATGGAAAAAAACATAATATACCTTCATCTTTTGTAGATATAGGAGATAAGGTCAGTCTTAAAGATAAATTAAAAAATTCAGCTTTATATAGCCAAAATACTACCGAAACAAAAGGAAAACTTCCTTCATGGATCAAATTGGACAAAAACGCATCTGCTATTGAAGTACTTAATACTCCTCAAGTCGGAGAACTGGGTTTACCTGCAGATCTTTTGAAAGTTATCGAGTTTTATGCGAGAGCATAATCTTCAATATATTGCAATGTCGCATACTACTGTACAAAACAAAAAAAATTTTATCCTTTATTTTTGTTCATGCTAGATATACAAAAGTTTATCTGAGCTCCTAAAATTATCGTCTCACAAGTAGATGATAGAACAACCAAATTTGAAGTGAAGTATTTACCTAGAGGATTTGGACAAACGCTTGGAAATGCATTGAGAAGAATTATTTTGTGATATAGTGTTGGGTGAGCTGTTACAGGATTGAAAATCAAATGAGTAAATCATGAATATCATGTGATAGATGGAGTAAAAGAGAATGTTATCGATATGATGTTGAACTTCAAAACACTCCGCTTCAAGCTTGATGAAAAAGTTGATGCTATTCAATGGATTTCTCAAAGATTTTCAGGAGTAGGCAGCTATACTTCAAATAATCTTAAATTACCTTCTGGTATAGAACTTTTGAATGATGATGTTCAACTCTTTGAAATCACTGATCCATCTCTTGAGCTTAATATCGATGTCAGAATAGAAAAAGGATACGGATATTATAGCATTGATTATCTTAGAAGCCGTGATAGAAAAGATGAAGATGTAGATGCAAATATATTATTGATAGATAATGAATTCAAGATCGTTGATTATGTAAAATATGATGTACAAGAAGTGATAGAAGATTTCACGGGATCTATAAAAGATCTCTTGGTGATTGAAATCAGATCTTGGTTCAAGGGAGTCTCTCCAAAAGAAGTCGTTATGTTTGCTGGAGAAGTCTTAGCTTCATATGCTAAATTATTCATCTTCGATAACATATATATCGACAAATCATTCCTTGTGGATATCGAAGATTTGGATAGAATCCAAGATAAGTTTCATGAGGAAACAAATATCAAGACTATGCCTATTGATGCGCTTCCCTTGAGCGAAAGAACAAGAAATGCATTGATAAAAAACAATATCCTGTATGTAGAGGATCTCGAAAAGAAAAAGAAAGGAGAGCTCTTGCTTATGAAATGAGTAGGTAGAAAAGCTATCGATGAAATCAATAGTGCATTAGCAAATATCGATAAAGCGCTTATAGGATAATCGAGTTTTAATTATTATATTTGGTACAATGAGACATAAGTTTAATAAACTGCTTGAATTACACACTTGAGCAAAAACTAGACATGTATTCGTAAGACAATTACTTACTAATCTTGTAAAAAATGGTAAAACCACTACTACTCCAAAAAGAGCTAAAGTGCTCAAATCTGAAGTGGATTCATTTTTTGCAAACCTTATCAGAATGAGCAAAAAACTTGAAGCAAAAGATGCAAGAAGAGAATGTATCAGATATATCAAATCTAAAATCTATGGTGAAGATGAAGGAAAAAAAGTATTGAATGTGCTCTTACCTAAATATCTAGAATCAGGAGCTACCTCAAGTTTCGTAGCCGATTATAAATTAGGATTCAGAGTAGGTGATGGTGTTCAGAAAATATTACTTAAATTATTATAGTTTTAATCATTGTGTATTGTTATCATGGAATTTACAAAAAAAGATCTCAATAAGACACTCCGAGTCAAACCAGCGGATATGGAAAAGAATAGAAAATGGTGGAAGATAGATGCAAACGGTAAAGTATTAGGAAGATTGGCCGTTGATATCGCTAAATTGCTCTTGGGTAAACATAAGGCATACTATGCTGATTTTTGGGATGCTGGTGACTTTGTCATTGTTGAAAACATCGATAAGATAAAAGTGACAGGAAATAAACTCCAAAATAATGTCATCTATTCATACAGTGGATACAAAGGAAATCTTAAACAAGTGACTTGGGATATCCTTATGAAAAAGGATCCTGCAAAACTTCTCACTGCTGTTGTAAGAGGGATGCTTTCCAAGAATAAACTCAGAGACAAGAGAATCAAGAGAATGAAACTTGCTATCTGAACTACAACTCAATTTGATCATTTCAAACCTATTACTCTATCTAAATAATCTCATCAGATTCGATTTATATTTTATTATTCCATATCTAAATAATGGCTAACAAAGAATATACCTATGCTATAGGAAGAAGAAAAGAAACAACTGCTGTTGTTAAACTTTTTGGACAAGGAAGCGGAAACCTTATCATCACAACTTCCAATGGATCAAAGAAACCCCTTCACGAATATTTTGGTGGTAACTTCTATCTCCTCGATAATGCACTTTCACCACTCAAAACCCTAGGTGTCGACTACCTCAAGAAATTTGATATGGAGATTACTGTCAATGGATGAGGAATTGCTGGGCAAGCTGATGCTATCAAGCTAGGAATTGCTAGAGCATTGATTGAATGGAATTCTGATCTTAGAGTGACATTGAAACCTTATGGATTACTCAAGAGAGATCCTAGAATCAAAGAAAGAAAGAAACCAGGTTTGAAAAAAGCGAGAAAAGGGCCTACATGGTCAAAGAGATAATTGTCTGCTATATTTTCTTAAAAAAAATACCGTATGCGCGGTATTTTTTTTGCTTTTGGGTTGTAAATCCATATACTGAGGCTACCTCAGCACAAAAAACTATTTTTTATTTTTATGCGATCATCCCTATGAAGGATTTAATATTTTTAGGTATCCAATGTTCTGGGAAATGAACACAATCAAAACTGCTTTTAAAAGATAATGATAACTATGAATATTTAGAGATGGGACAGCTCTTTAGAGCTATCATGTCCAACGATAATATCATAGGAAATTTTGTAAAAGATATAGTAAATAATGGTAAATTGGTAGATCCTTTTGTAAGCCGTGACCGATTTTATACTGCACTAGAGATAGCCAATAAAAAATGAAACCATCTGCTTATAGATTGATTTCCTAGATCTATGAGTCAAGCTGAATTTGTGGTACCGAGTATCGAAAAATATCAGAGAGATTATATAGTTATTCATTTATTATTATCAAAAGAAAAGGCGATTGAAAGGATGCTCAAGAGAGTTGAAATCGAAGGACGCAAAGATGATACCATTGAAACAATGAATACAAGAATAACAACTTTTATGGCGGAAACTTTGCCGGTTATCGAGTACTTTACCAGCTTAGGAAAAGTAATCACTATCAATGGTGATGGTACTATTGAAGAAGTTCAAGCAGAATTGAGAAATAAATTAGGGCTTTAATCATTAACTATTTCTTTATGGAAAATATAAATAAGGATTTGATATTCCTTGGAATCCAAGGATGCGGTAAGGGAACCCAGGCTAAACTCCTTTTGGAAGATCTTGATACTTATCGATATTTTGAAATGTGACAAACACTCAGATCATTGATGTCACATGAAAATTTGATAGGTAATTATATCAAAGATAGAGTAAATAACGGCAGTATGATCGATAACTTCATTACTCATGATCTTATTCATACCAGTCTCAAGATAGCTGAAACCAATGCAAAAAACCTTATCATAGACGGGTTCCCTAGATTGGCTGCACAAGCCGAATATTTTAGCAAAAAGATGCAACAGATGGGGAGAGATTTTATGGTGGTTCATTTAGAGCTTTCTAAAGAAAAAGCGCTTCAAAGAATGATGAAAAGAGCTGAAATCGAAGGACGCAAAGATGATACTCTTGAAGCTATGCAGCATAGGATAGATATCTTCACTCATGAGACCATGAACGTAATCAAACATTTTGAAGAGCTATGAAAGGTCATCACCATCAATGCGGAAGGCGATATCCAGACCGTCCAGGCAGAATTGAGAAATAAATTAGGGCTTTAGTTACTTGTAGGAGAGATATGGCAAAAATACTCAACAGAATCAAAATTGAAAAAATAGGCTATGGAGGGATAGGGCTTGCAAGGATGAGCGATGGAAAAAGGATCCTCATAAAATGAGGCGCTTTGCCGGGAAGCATCGTCGATCTGAGAATAGTCAAACAGAGAAAAGATTATGTGGAAGCACATATCACTCATATCGTAGCACTCGATCCCACTATCGTTGATGGAAAGGTGTTCTGTCCTCATTTTTTCTCGTTGCTTTCTTCTGATGCACCGAATACTAATCCTACAAAAGTCGGGTGTGGGGGTTGTAAATGGCAGGCTTTGAGTTACAAAAACCAACTGAAACTCAAAGAAGATATCGTGAATGACGCATTCACCAAGATTAAAAGGAAGATTCCTGAATTGGAAGTAGTAGCTATCATCTGATCGCCAGGTGAAAAGAATTATAGAAATAAGATAGAGTTTAGCTTTGGAAAATATATCACCAAATCACTTCTTAGGGATGAGGAACAAGGAACAAGGAAAGTACATATGATCCCAAGTCCCAATATAGTCTTGTCAGATCGAAGCGTATGATTTCATAAACAAGGAGAATTTAGCAAGATTATCGATATCGATAGCTGTGGACTTATCTCTGATGAAGCTAATAAAATTTTCGAACATCTCAAAGCTTTGTGTAAAAATTCGGGGCTGCCCGTCCATGATCAGATGACGCATCAAGGTTTCTTTAGGCATTTCGTCATCAGAGAAGGGACTAATACTGACCAGTTTCTCGTAAATCTCTCTGTCTCGGATAATGATCTCAAAGGGAAAGACATCGATAAGCGAAATGATTTTCTCGAGGTTTTGAAACAGGATGAATTTTTGAAAGCAAAGGTAACCACTTTTGTGATCACGTATAATAATGGATTGGCCGATATCATCAGATCTCAGGATTGTGAAACCAAGACCTTCCGATGAGAGGGATATATCTATGAAATGCTTCAGTTTAAAAATAATTTGAATATAAAAAATACTCTAGAAACCCAGTCATCATCTGATTTAAAAAATATAAAAACAATACCTTCTGACACTATCGACGTGACCTTTAGGGTTTCTCCGTTTTCATTTTTTCAGACGAATACGCTCTGAGCACAACAACTTTTCAGCCAAGCTATGAAAATGGTAGGGCATGTTGAGGGGACTCTCCTAGATTTATATTGCGGAACGGGCAGCATCGGAATAAGCTTTTTGAAGGTCGGAAAGGGTGATAAGCTGGTCTGAATAGAAATCGTAGAAGAAGCGATTACGGATGCACGACACAATGCAAAAATCAATGGCTTGGAAAATAAAGTCATTTTTCTTGCAGCTCCTGCTGAGAAAGCGTTTATCCATACCCCTGAAATCAAAAATAAATTGGATAATCTCGGCCTTGTAATCATCGATCCCCCAAGAGATGGGTTGCATAAAAATGTCGTCCAACTCCTCTGTGACCTCAAAAAAGAATCAGATTTCAAATTATTGTATATCTCCTGCAATCCTGTGACCATGGTAAGAGATATCGAATTACTCATACAAGGCGGATTTTTGATTAAAGAGATTCAACCGGTAGATATGTTTCCTCAGACTCATCACATTGAATGCATTTGAGTCTTGAATTAATCTTGACTTATTGGATAAAATGTTTATATTAATTGCATTTTATCTGTTAAATGTATACCACACCTATGGACAAAGGTAATATAAGCAACCTCTCTCTTCCTACTACTTATGATCTTATAAAAAAGATGAATATCGACCCAGAAAGCGAGGAGGGACAACATTTTCTGTTTAAGTTTAATAGAGATGCTGCTAATAAACTTCTAAATAATCTTGCGCCTTATTATGCAAGGATTGATGTACTAGATCCTCTGTATTCCAAAGCATCACATCTTATTACAAAAATTGATCGTTTTCTTGAAGAGGAAACAAAATATTTAACTCAGTCCAAAAAATTGGTACTTAATAAACACATAACCAAACACGAGATGAATAGGTTATATATCCTTCCTCTACAAAATAAAATGGACAATTTTGAGGCTCAACGAAATAATCTTGGAAATAAAATGAGGGCTGTCACCAGGATATTTCCTGATGAAAGCGATAAACAAGAACATAATGATAAAATCAATGGATTTTGCACTTTGTTTTTGGACTCACATACCACTTTAGATGACATCATGTATGAATATCGCACTATATCCAAAAACCTTCCTTAACTAGGAACGTATAAAGCATTGATAAATTTCTAAAGAAAACTATCCTCGAGATATAAAAAAAATTTATTTCGGGGATTTTTTTATGATTGAAATACAAAAAAACATATCTCTCAAACCGTACACTACTTTCGCAGTCGATGCAAAAGCGGATTTTTTTGTAGAACTCCATAACGAACAAGATATTTTTGATCTGATCTGAACTGATATTTTCGCTACTCAACCTCGTTTGATTCTCTGATGAGGAGCCAACATCCTCTTCACGAAAAATTATCAGGGAGTGGTCATGAAAATCTCATTACTGGGAAAAACCATCATGAGCGAAGATAACAATACGGTATCTATAAAAGTCGGTGCAGGAGAAAATCGGCATGAAGTGATGATGCGGAGTCTCGCACAATGATATGTCGGTGGAGAAAATCTCATACTGATTCCTGGTGAAGTATGAGCGGCGCCGGTAGGCAATATCGGCGCCTATGGCAAGGAAGCGAAAGATATCATCACTGCAGTCGAAGGGATAGATCTTGTAACTCAAGAAAAAAAAACATGGAAAAATAACGAGTGCAAATTTGGGTATCGCGAGAGTATCTTTAAACACGAATTGAAAGATAGGATCATCATCACCGCAGTAACATTTGTATTCCAAAAAGCTGCTGCCAACTATCTGCCTGAAATACAGTACAACGATATCCAAAATATGATTGGCAAAAAATGAATGGATCCCACTACCATCACTGCTCAAGAAGTAGCAAATATCATCATCGAGATCAGGGAAGATAAATTGCCTGACTGGAAAAAAACTGGAACAGCCGGAAGTTTTTTCAAAAATCCTGTAATCACTAAACAGCAGTATGAACTCTTATTGCAAATATATCCTCTCCTCAAATGAAATGAGACACCCACTTCCGGATTCAAGCTCTCAGCTGGCCAATTGATCGAGCTCGCTGGTTTCAAAGGTAAGACAGAATGAAGCGTTAGTACTTATCACAAGCATGCTCTTGTCATCATCAATACAGGTGGTGCTACTGGATCAGAAATACGAGCATTCGCTCAGTCTATACAAAAAAAAGTCCTAGAGATGTTTGAAGTTTCTCTAGAACCTGAGGTGATTATATTATAAATAATGATAAATGAGAAATGATAAATGAGAAATTAAATAAATAATGATAAATGAGAAATTATAGATTTAGATTAGCTTTAAGCTTTTAGCTTTCTGCTTTTGGCTTTTAGCTAAATATTAGTAGGTGTAGATATATCTAAGTTCATCTGATCATAAATAATAAGTACACGCTCCACTATTGTTTGTCGGAGTGTTTCATGACGGTCTTGTTCCTGCATTCTGTGTAAATGTTTTACAAGGTATAATACTGTCATATGGAGTATTAGGACCTATTTTTCAAAAACTGGTATTTGCTACCCAATTTGATCATCATTCAGTTTCTGTTGCTGCCATCAATACAAAACCGTTTCCTGCTATTCATCATTTGGTGATGGGAGTATATCCAAATTGACCTCCATCAATAGTGATAGGACTTCCATTGCTATCAGTACTAGTTATTCATACCACTAATCTACTTGTAGTCGGATCTACTGGAATGCTCGCCATACCTGCTTTGATAAGAGATGCTGATATTCCACTTAGCGAACCTGGTGTAGCAGGAAAGCTTCCATTGTCTATCTGGTAGGATACTAATGCTGCAGCTATTTGAGCAAGGTCAGCTTTACGAGCGACATCGTTAGCCCTTCCTCTTGCACTTGAAAGCCTTGGGATAAGCGCCGCTGCCAAGATACCTATGATTACAATTACGATAAGCATTTCAATGAGTGTAAAACCCTTCTTATGAAGAGCCAACCCTTGTTTTTTGTTTTTCTTAGAAAACATCGAATACCAAAAAATAGTAAAAACGAGATTCTTGTATGATATAGAGATATGAAATGGAGCTTAAATTTCAACATCTTTTTTTATCTCAACATATATCTGCCTGGGATATCCTGATATACCAATTCTTTGATTTCCAACATCGTCAATACTTGGATACTCTCCTGAATATCCAATCAAGTAGTACTGATAATCTCTTGCATCTCTCTTCATTGATTGCGAGAAAGAAGCGTAACAATCGATTGTTCTTTGTCGTCGAGGAGTATCATAGTCTGTGGTCTGAAAGAAATTTTTTTTGATATGAAGTGATGATCAAGAAAATTTTTGAGGTCTACGATAGGCTTTACGGAGCCATTTTCTATCAGATGAAGGATGCCTTCACTCGTCGGAGAAAAGATGGAACTCGGCGTCGCATAGACCGGTTTTTTCATCTTAATTGCACACTCTACAGTAATCAAGCTTCATGATTTTTTGCCAGCTTCCGGAAGGAAGAGCAAATCAGCAAGTCCAGCAATAATACGGTTTCTCTGAGGAAACGTATAGATTGTTGGCTGTTCAAAAAGCCTGTATTCGGAGATCACGAGTCCTCATGCATCTACGATTTTTTTGATTATCTCTTTTTCCTCTCTTCTCGAATACCAGCCAAGACCTCACCCAAGAACCGCAACTGTCGGGATATTGTGTTTGCAGGAGAGCGAATGGCAGAGTTGATCCACCCCTTCGGCCATCCCGGAAATAGTGACCATATCATACCCTACTGCCTCATCAAATAAGGTTTCTATGATTTGTTTTCCATAGGCGGACATCTTTCTCGGGCCAACGATGCCGAGGATTTTTTTGTGCAAAAGCTCGATATTTCAGATATAATAGATGATATACGGAGTGGGTTTGATTGGTGAAAATCTGTAATGCATATCCTCTTCTGAAAGCACCAATGATCAGATATTCTGCTCTTGAACTCGATCATCCAGCTTTTTGTATTTTTCTCTATCATAAGAAATCTGCTCTTTGTTTTTGAGCTGTTTTCTTGTAATCTTACGATCTAGTGAATATAAAAGCGCTTCGTGCTGCATGAAGGATTTTTTAGTTTATAAAAATCACTGTTTGTATACAGATATCCTTCTATTTTTCAATACTTATTTGCTATTATTCTATCGTCAAAAAAAGTATTGACAATAATTTTTGGGGTAATTTATCCTTGAAATACCCTATAAATTTAGCTACACTTTCCCCACTTCGATATTTTTTTAGGTTCTGTAGATATACTCATGTTGGTGAAGTTAAATAATATCATTATGTTTGCATTGATTGCATTTTTCATTTCGTGGATACTCTATCCTATCTACATCAATATTTTGAAAAAATATAAACTCGGAAAAACTATCCGTGAAGCGTCCGTAACCTGAGAACAATCAAAAATATTCACTCAGCTCCATGAACACAAAAAAGGTACGCCTACCATGTGAGGCGGTATTTTTTTGATTGTAATGGCGCTTATGATCTGACTTTCCTATATCCTTAAAGATTATGGATTCGTAAAAAATACACTTTTCAACAGACAGGAGACTTACGTTATGCTTTTCGGTTTTTTTAGTATGGGACTCCTGGGGTTGCTTGACGATTTTTTGAATATCAAATGATATGGTAAAATAAAATGACTCAGTGCAAAAGCGAAATTGATCGGTATGGTGATTTTTTCTGGATTTATCAGCCGATGGTTTTATAGCAGATTGGGGGTCGATTATATCAATTTTTGGCCTATTGCAGGCAAAGTTTCACTTGGATTACTCTCTCCGATCATCACCTTCTTCATCACTATCGCAATCGTAAATGCTATCAATATCACTGATGGACTCGACTGATTAGCAGGAGGATTGATGACTATGATCCTCTTTGTCCTTGGGGTGATTTTATTTTTCAATCAGACCTACATCGCTACAACCGTCATCGCTATCGTGATAGCTATCCTCGTAGCGTTCATGTTTTATAACATCCATCCTGCAAAGATATTTATGTGAGATAGCTGAGCTTTTGCGCTCTGAGGACTCATATCTTCGCTCCTCTATTTCCTTAACATGAGAACAGGGATCTTCTTGCCGTTCATCATTCTCTTCGGTTTATTTATCATGGATCTCAGTTCAAGTTTTCTCCAGATATTCTGGAAAAAATATTTTAAGAAGAAGCTCTTTGTCGTAGCTCCTGCACATCATCTCTTCGAACATAAAGGCGTCAATGAAACGACTATCGTCATGAAAGCATGGTTTATCCAATGAATATTGGCTGCTATCACTATCATATTACTGTTCTACCAATTTAACAAAACATTTATCAATTAAATGTAGAGATGCGATTTATCGCGTGTTACAATAAAACAAATAAGACGCCACTAGTCCACGAAGGTGGGTAAATGGGCATCTCTACAAAATAATTTATTATATTATTTTATACACATGGAACAATCAAACAAACTCATCAAGATCCTTACGGTCGTAGCAAAGATATTTTTCATCTGACTGTTGCTCCAGTTTTTCCTCCAAACCCTAATCACCTACAAATTAGGTCTTACCTGAACTTTCTGGAAAATCCTTTGGATGCGGAAAGAATTGATCATCATTGGATTGATTGCATTTTTGGCATGATATTTTTGGAAACGTAAAAACTTTAAGCAGTATTTTGAACATTTTCCGCTCAAAAATTTTGTATTGGTATTTATTACGACGATAGTGATCACTTTTTTGGTATCCGTATTTATCAATCATACTGGTGTCGGAACGTGGATGATGTCTATCAGATATAGTATGATGTGATTTTTGATCTTCATCGTTTTCTTCACTCTTACGAATTTATTTTTTGGTGCGAGAGAGATCAATCTTGTAAAACGATACGCTAGAATTATGAAAACGCTGCTTGTCGGAAGTCTGTGTCGGCGAGGGATACTTTGGCTGATTCCGAACTTGCTGAAGTTTGCTGGATACAACCAATTTAATTATGAAGGAGATGTGAATATCGCTCCTCCTGCAGTGTATTATACCCAATACGATTCGTGATATGCCCGCAATCAATTCTTGTTTGAAAGACCGATCAGCCGAGGATTTTTCTTAATCGTACTCTGGCCGCTTTTCTTTGTCTTATGTTTCAAAAATAAAAAACTCAGCGAAAAATTTGTTTGGGGATCTCTCTATGGACTTGCTATCCTATCGACCTTCTCGAGAGCTGCATGGGCGGTCTGGATACTCCAAACTATCATCCTTATCCTCTTCCAGTTTCCAAAAAAATATTGGAAAATGGCGGCCTTGGGATTTATTCCTCTAATGCTATTGTTTGCGTGAGTCACCTATTTTGGACAGAAACAAATCATCACGAGAGAATTTTCAAACACTGGACATTTTAGGCTTGTAGTTGAGGCATTCCAAAAGATATGAGCAAGACCGATCTGGTGACAAGGTGCCGGTAGCGCATGACCTGCATCCCACCAAGTGACGGGTATCACAGCATATAACCCGGAAAATCAATACCTCCAAATATGGATAGAATACGGACTCCTATGATTTATAGGATGGATATTCCTCTATGGATACCTTCATCGAATCGCGTACAACGCCTATGAACAAGAAAAAAAATCTGATGATACCATGACGAAAAATAGGAAGCTTTATGGTACAATACTCTTCGCATTCGGTGTGGGAATATTGGGATTGAGCATTGAAGGATTGGTATTACAAAGCTTTGTAGATAGGATGATTGTCTACCCGTTCATGGCACTTTTTGCTATCGCCTATGGATTATATCTTAAAGAAAAAAAGATGCAGAATACTCAATAAAAATCATCTTTACCAAAAAATTTATTTTTTTATGAAATAGATATGGCAACAGATTTGATAGGAATTATCAGTAAAAAGGTAGGCATCTCACCAAAAATCGTTCAAAGCATCGTTCAATTATTAGATGAAGGAAATACGGTTCCGTTTATCGCGAGATATCGTAAGGAATTGACTGAAGGAGCTACGGATGAACAGCTCAGAGATTTTGATGAAATCTACAGTTACACGAGAAATCTGGAAGCGAGAAAGGCTGATGTTATCCGTCTTATTGATGAAAAAGGCTTGATGACTGATGAACTCAGAAAACAGATCATGGAAGCGGAAACTTTAGCGAGAGTCGAAGATCTCTATAGACCATTCAAGGAGAAAAAAAATACCAAAGCGACTATTGCGAAAGCGAAAGGTTTGGAGCCGTTAGCGGATATCTTGGCTAAAGCAGAACTCAGCAAAGAGGATTTTGAAACAGAAGCGGAAAAATTTGTAAGAGATACTGGCGATGCGAAGACGAGTGTAAAAAATAAAGAAGAAGCTATCCAATGAGCGAAAGATATCATCGCTGAAGCGGTATCAGATCATGCCGATCTCAGAGAAGAGATCAAAAGCAGAGAAGAAACTGCTTGTTTGCTTGAATCCAAAAAAACGAAGACATTCGATGAAAAAGGTGTGTACAAAATCTATGGCAATTACAGCAAAAGAATATCTGAGATGCCATCATACGCTTATCTAGCGGTAACAAGAGCAGAAGAAGAAAAACAGCTCCAAGTGAAATTGCAATTTTCTACCGATAAAATCTGGGAAGATACGACTAAATTTTTCTTTCCTAAAAAACAGGGAACCAGCATCTGCTATCTCCAAGAAGCATTGGAAGATGGTTTACATAGGCTCTTGATGCCGTCTCTTGAGAGAGAAATCAGATCCGATAAAAAAAGATGGTCAGATGAATCTGCTATCAAAGTATTTGGTGAGAACCTAAAAAACCTGCTCCTCACGCCACCGATCAAAGGGATGACCGTACTTGGATTTGATCCGGCATTTAGGACAGGATGCAAACTTGCGGTTGTAGATCAGACTGGAAAATTTTTGGATAAGACTGTTATCTATCCTACAGAACCGCAAAAGAAAATAAAAGAAGCTCGAGATACTTTGAAGAAATTAGTCGACCAATATAAGATAGATCTTATCGTTATCGGTAATGGGACATGATCAAGAGAATCAGAAAAAGTGGTCCATGATTTTATTGAAATGAATAAACTGACGGTAAAATATATGATTACCTCCGAATCAGGAGCATCAGTATATTCGGCATCTAAACTCGCTCAGGACGAATATCCGGATCTTGATGTAACTATCAGAGGAGCTATCAGCATCGCACATAGGGTACAAGATCCGTTGGCGGAATTGACGAAAATCGATCCGAAATCCATCGGAGTCGGACAATATCAGCATGATGTAGATCAGAAATATTTGAAAGAAAAGCTTGAAGAAAAAGTAGAAGATATCGTAAATAGCGTAGGTGTGGACGTCAATACTGCGAGCTATACCTTGCTCCAATATGTGGCAGGACTCAGCGAAGCGGTTGCAAAAAATGTGATTGCCTATAGAGATGAAAACGGGAAATTCACCAGCAAAGCACAGATCAAGAAAGTGAAAGGACTCGGTCCAAAAGCCTATGAACAAGCAATCGGATTTTTGAGGATCAAATGAGGAAAAGAGATCCTGGATGAGACAGGAATCCATCCTGAAATTCACAAACAAGTCTATGCGTTATTAGAAACTGAAATGGGGATCAAGAAGAAGGACCTGAAATTGCCTATGACTGTTGAAAAATATCCAGAAAATAAGTTGGTTGCATGGTCAGAAACATATAAGATTTGATTGGAGACTTTGAGAGATGTCTTGGCAGAATTGCAAAGGCCAGGCTTGGATCCGAGAGATGAACTCGAAGCTCCTTGCTTCTCATCAACCATCCTTGATATCAAGGATCTGGAGATAGGAACAAAGCTCGATGGAATCGTTAGAAATGTAACCGATTTTGGAGCATTCGTAGATATCGGGTTGCATAGCGACGGTTTGGTTCATAAATCACAGATGGCCAATCATTATGTTACCAATCCTACCGATGTCGTGAAAGTAGGACAGCAAGTAAAAGTCAAAGTTATCGATATAGATCTCGAGAGAGAGAAGGTTTCATTGAGTATGAAAGATGATTCTGCACCACAAGTTCCAAGAAGAGAGCAAAACATGAATCAAGAAAGAAAAGCTCCTGAGAAAAAAAGAGATGAACATGTAAGCGAATCTACTATGAAAGGAAATATCACATTCAGTTAAAAAAAATAGCCCTGCAAATCATTGCAGGGTTTTTTTCTATATCGTTTCTTTTGGGTTTTTCTTATATTTTTCTTCGTCTCCATACGGAACGAAATGGTGTACTGTTTGATGCTCTTCTCATTTCAATTTGCGTTCATGCATGATAGCACATCGGTACGCCTCTGTGCGATTTGCGATTTCCTTGGCATAGGCAGTGAATCCGTTTGCGTATCAGCAATACATGCATCCTATTTTTCACCAGAAAGACAAATATTTTAAGCGGCTGCGATCCCGGATTTCGATATAATCTTTTCTATTCACTTTTTGGATTCCATACAATGGAAAACATGTGTAGTGATAGATTTCCGCAAAGATATCGAGAATCAATATAAATGGCAAAGGCAGAAATATCAGGATTGTGGACACTACTTTTTTTATCGCTTGGAGTATCATGGATCTGAGAAAATTAAAGGATTTTATTTTTTTGTAAGGAACGGTCGCGACCATTCCCTACGACTTAATTATTTTTACTTTACTATTTTTTTGAGTAATTTATTTACTTCATCCATTGGTCCATCATTAAGGATGATAATATCAAATTTTTCTTGGTATTGTTTTCTGTTTTCGGGATCTTCATGAGCAAGGAATCATATTTTTATGATGTTTTGGTAATCAAATCCATCTGCCATATGTACATCGCCAAGTGAATCACCGATGAGAATAATATTTTTCCTATTTTTGATTTCATCATAGATAGGCAAGTCTTTGACTACGACCTCTCCTTTGTTGTAGCTGTGAATTATCGGCTCTCTATATGCTACTGCTTTGCCTTCTTCATTCCGTACAAATGAATTTGCGATGATATCGACATTGTCAGAAAGTATTTTTTTGTGTGCAAGACTGCCATAAATTCATTCATATCAGAGTCCGCTTGCAGAAAAAATCAGTAGCGGAATATTGTTTTTTTTAAGCATTTCAAAAAATATTTCATAGCCTGATCTGAACATTATCTGGTCTGATTTCATCGCTTGGGTGATGATATTTCTGGTTATTCATGCTTCTATTTTTGCCATAAAAACCTTGCCTCGCCATTCGTGCATTAGTGATTTCTTTTTCTCTATCGAAACGGTCGGATCTATTTCTATCGGGTAATAGGTATTAAAATACACCATCGCTTTTGCGCTATATATTTCTCCTAAATGTCCCTCTTCATCGAAAATGCCTTCTAGTGAAGATGTTGGTTTCCCATCAACAAACGCCTTGGTCAGTGTCCTGTCAAAATCTGCGATAACATGAAAATGTTTCGATCATCAAGCGACGATTTTTTGGAGTTTTTGGTCGAGATCTTGTTGGTTTGGGATGAGAATATTAGTCATAAAATATCCGTTATACAAATAATAAAAATTTTTGTAAGGAACGGTCGCGACCGTTCCCTACGACTTAATTATTTTTTATATTTTCAAGCAATTCAGGGAATTTTGCTTGAGTAAAATGACCTCTATTTTCAAACACAGAAAGAATAGCTGTTGGTAAATCTCTTTTGTATTTTTCAACATCGGCAAAAGGCACCGCTGTATCATCTTTGCTTTGATATAAAAATATATGCTTTGTCTGTTTTATTAATGCTTCTACTGTTTGAGATAAAGCAAAATCAGCCAAAGATTCCTTACAAACTTCTGTATCATAAGGAGCAGCAACAAGGTGTAAAGATTCAATATTTTTAGGAAATTTGTTTTCTGAAAGATACTTAGCTAAAAAAATACCTCCGAGAGAATGTCCAATCAAAATCATATCATCATTTAATAAATGAAATAATTTCTCAAACCATATTTTCCACTCTAAATACCTAGCGTTCTTTGCATTTGGCATTTTTGGATAAATTACTTCAAAATCGGATAAGTTAGAAGCAAGAGAATCTTTCCAATCTTTTCTGTTCATCTTTTCTAAAGTTAATTCACAGAAATTAAGATAAACCATATACTCTTCATACGTATCAAAAGTTGTTCCGCCATGAATTACTATTATCTGTTTCATATTTTTTTTGGAAAATAAAATTATTTTATTTTGAAATTTTTTTATCTATTTCTGTAAGAAAATTGTCTCATATTTTCAAAAGAACTTCTACCTGTTTATATGTAATTGGTTGTGTTCTTTGTCTCCTATTTTTTTTACCAAAAATCATATCCATTTCATGAATAATATGATTTCTATCTTTAAATAATATTTCTAATTCTTCTATAATTTGTTTATCCAAAATTTTAACATTCATTTTTTGATGTATCTCTAATATCTGGCTTTGTGATTGTAAACTTGAAGCTCAAAGATCTTTTCATCGTGAATTTATAATATATAATTTAGGATTATCACTTAATAAACATCAAGACATTATTTCTATTCAATTTTTTTCATCTTTAATTTTTCTTTCTAAGAATTTTTGTAATTCATCTTTTATTCATTCGTCTTTTTCTACTAAAATTTTTAATGTATCTTTGAAAACCTGTTTAAATAATGCATCCAATCATGCACAAGAAAATATCAACATTGCTCTTAATATATCCTGTTGAGAATCTGTTGTTGTTCAAGAAGATTGTCCTCTTAACTTTTTAAAAGTTTCTTTAAGACTAACAACCGATCTTTTTACTCACTCTAAAATTTGGAGTGATTTTTTTAATGATATATGTAATGCTTTCTTTTTTGTGGTTATTTTTTTGAGCATAATTTAAAACACATAATAAAATTATATTTTATCAAATATCTATATCCTCTGTTAGTGGTAATAATAGTGATAATCACGCAAATCATGGGAATCATGGGAATCATGGATATCATGGATATCATGGATATCATGGATATCAGTGATATGGTTCATATTTATTTTTATACAATCTATTTCATGGATATATTGTTCAGAAGTATTTTCAGTAAATATTTACAACGGTGTTTTCTCATTTATTTAACCAAGGAAGTCGACCTATCCATTTCCCTTTAATATCAAAAACAAACATTCAATGTCTGAATGCAATCCAACGTCAACGTGAATTAAATAGATATTGAATCATATTTTTAAAAAACTAAAAATCACATTGCTTTGGCGCTCTTGGAAATGGGATAACATCGCGAATATTTTCCATACCGGTGATATACATGATCAATCTTTCAAATCCGATACCGAATCCTGCATGAGGAACTGTCCCATATTTTCTTGTATCCAAATATCGGCTATATGCTTCTGCATCTAGTCACATATCTTTCATCTTCTTTTCTAGGACATCAAGTCTTTCTTCTCTTTGGCTTCCTCCTACGATCTCTCAAACACCAGGTACTAAAAGGTCTGTAGCAGCGACGGTTTTGCCGTCTTCGTTGAGTCTCATGTAAAATGCTTTAATATCTTTTGGATAATTAATGACAAATACCGGTCCTTGGTATACCTTTTCAGCGAGATATCTTTCGTGTTCTGTCTGAAGATCGATTCCCCATTGGACAGGAAACTCGAATTTCTCTTTTGATTTCTGTAAAATATCGACCGCTTCCGTATAGGTCACTCTGCCAAAATCCGCTTTTACAAGGTTCTGCAATCTTGTCTTCACATCAGGGTTGATGAATTGTGCAAAGAAATCCATCTCTGCATCCGCGTGGTCAAGGATGTATTTGAATGCGTATTTGATGAGTCATTCTGCGAGATTCATATCGTCATTCAAATCAGCGAACGCTATTTCCGGTTCGATCATCCAGAACTCTGAAAGGTGTTTGGTCGTGTTGGAATTTTCTGCGCGAAAAGTCGGTCCGAAAGTATATACCTTTCCAAATGCAGTTGCGAAGCACTCTGTATTTAGTTGTCCACTCACGGTCAATGACGCTTCTTTCCCAAAAAAATCTTTTTTGTAATCTATCTGCCCTTCCTCGTTTTTTGGCGGATTGAGCATATCCAGCGTAGATATCCTAAACATCTCTCCTGCTCATTCACAGTCGCTTCCTGTAATAATCGGTGTATGTACGTAGATAAATCCTTGTTCACGGAAGTACTGATGGATAGCGAATGCGAGCAACGATCTCACTCTAAACACCGCTGAAAACGTATTTGATCTTGGTCTGAGATGAGCGATTTCACGCAGGTATTCGAAGCTATGCCCTTTCTTTTGGAGCGGATATTCGCTGGGACATTTTCCGACTATGGTCACTTGTTTTGCTTTCACTTCGAAGGCTTGTTTAGCTCATTGTGAAGCGACTAATCTCCCTTCTATGCTCACTGAACTTCCTGTCGTAAGTTTGCAGATATCGTCAAAATTATCGAGGTTATTTTCAAACACTATCTGAATATTTTTGAGGTATGACCCATCATTGAGCTCGATGAATCCGAAAGTTTTGGAATCTCTTACGCTTCTTACTCGTCCGTTGAGTGAAATCTCCTTGTCTAGAAACTTCTTGTGATCTCCAAAGATGTGCGCGATAGTAGTCGGTTTCATATGTTTTTTTGTGAAAATAATATAAAATTTTTACTGATTTAGTATACTATTTGGATGTCCAAATTCAACGGTAATCATTTCTATGACCTCAATATCCTCATTCATGTATACTGCACTGATTTTGAAGAATACAAAGATCAATTTTCTCAGCATATAAAGACATAAATATCTTATAATGCCTTGATTTACCTCTCAGAAAGACTAGGTTTGTTGTTCAAACAAAAATCTAAAAAAACAACTCAACTATGACACAACTAAATTATTCCACTGCAGCTCTATCCAAAGAGAGCGATGCTGATCTTATTGTAAGAATAATAACTGGAGAAAACCAGAGAAACAAAGAACGGGAACATCCGACAAGAAAAATCCAAAGACTTAATCTTGTTATCCAAAACACGGGATGTGATATCACCAAGAAAAGGGCAACAACTGCTGTTGAACTCTTAAGTACCCTCAAAGCACAAACCCCTATGAGCAAAAACAAGACCAACGAAATCATCAAAAAACTTGATACTATTACTCCTGTGAAAAAATGATTTTGTCGTAATTAAAATCCTCCCGTTTTCGGGAGGATTTTTTCCTTATAGTCTTTATGAATACTTGTCCTTTTCAAGGAACCAAGGGAGATGAAACGTATAAGTAAGATTATATATATCCTTCACTTTCGTTCAGGATGACAATCGATTATATTATAGGCTTCTTGTTTTTACTTCAACTAGACACTTGTCGACAAACTCTTTAAACCCAGTTTCGTACTGCTTTTTACTCTTATATTCACGGATAGAAAGGGTCTTTGTAGATTCTTCTTTTTCTCCCACGATGATGATATATGGAATCTTTTCTACTTCAGCGTTTCTGATTTTTTTGCTGAATGAATCGTCACCGTTATCTACACTTGCCCTTAATCCATTTTTCTTCATTTCAGCTACAACTTCGTTGGCATATCCTACGAATGGTTCAGCAACGGGAATTAACTTAATTTGTTCTGGTGCTAACCACAATGGGAACGCTCCAGCAAAATGTTCAAGCAAGAATCCGATAAATCTTTCGTGCGTACTCAATGGTGCTCTATGGATACAGATAGGAGTCTTCTCTACACCGTCTTTGTCTTTAAATGTAAGATTAAATCTTTCTGGTACCGCAAAGTCTACTTGATTGGTTGCTAGGGTAAATTCTCTTCCGATGGCAGACCAGATCTGAACGTCGATTTTTGGTCCGTAGAATGCTGCTTCATTAGCCACTTCAACAAAAGGAACTTTATTTTTAATCATAATATCTCTGACTTGTTTCTCGGTTTTGATCCATAATTTTTCATTGTCTACATATTTTTTTCCTAATCCTTCTTTGCCGTGTGTTGATAATCTCATCTGAAATTTATCTACACCAAAGAGATTAAAATAATATTTGTACATCTCAACCACTTTCATGAACTCATCCTCGAATTGTTCCTCTGTACAATAGATGTGCGCATCATTCATCGCCATAGATCTTACACGCATAAGACCGAATAACGAACCTGAATCCTCATATCTGTAACAATGACCATATTCAGCTAACCTAAGCGGAAGGTCTCTATAACTTTTTGGTTCTGCACCATAAATTTTGTGATGATGCGGACAGTTCATCGCTTTGAGATAGTATACTTCACCATCCATCTCCATCGGCGGAAACATACTCTCTTTATAATATGGCAAATGTCCTGATCTCAGATATAATTCTTGTCTTGCAATATGGGGTGAACGCACTCTTTTGTATCCGTAAGCCGCTTCTGTTTCTTTTGCGAGGTTTTCTACTTCGTCTGCAATGATAGTTCCGTTTGGCAACCGTAGGGGTAATCCTGGGCCTACTTCATCGTCGAATGTAAATATATGTAATTGCTTTCCGAGTATTCTATGGTCACGTTTTTTTGCTTCTTCCATCATTTCGATGTATGATTTCAAAGCAGCTTTGTCTTCGAATGCGAGTCCGTAGATTCTCGTCATCATAGGATTTTTTTCGTTTCCTCTCCAGTAGGCACCAGCAATCTTATCGATCTTGAAGGAATCGGTGTTGATCTCTTTTGTATTATCTACGTGGGGTCATTCACACATATCTATAAAAGTGATAAAATCACTTTTGAGGTTAAAGGTAGAAGGTTCAAGGTTCAAGGAATCTATATATGTATTAATCTTTTCGTATTTAGCGATATAGTCAGGATTGCTTCCTTTGAGTAATGCATCCTTCGCTGCTACTGGAATCGTATTGATATAATAAGAGAATATTGTCTCCCCTTCGGCTTTGAATTCATCGATAAGCTCTATCTTGAACTCTTGTCCAAGCATCTTGATGATATCTTTTGCCTGTTCATACTTGAGTTCTACTCTATGAAAAATTTGGCTTTCTTTGACTATTTTTACCATCATCTTGTTGAGCTCTTTGAGCTGTTCATCACCGAACACTATCCCATCAGAGAAAATGAAATCATAATAAAATCCTGTATCTATAGCAGGTCCGATACCGAGTTTTGCTTGTGGATCTATTGCTCTCTGTACTGCTTGCGCGAGTATGTGTGAAAGCGAGTGACGTGGTTTCAAAATTGATTCTTCCATACTATTATTTGCTGATATACTAAAAAGTAATGTTTTTGACTGCTTTAGTGTAATTTTTTTGGTATTTAAAAACAAGGATATTTTATGATTTTGTTCATATTTCTTGTTCCTTGATTGTAGCAATAAAAAAAACCTCTCAATATTTGACAAATAAAAAAATCTATATATAATTATATTGTAAATATTCTTTATTTTATATTTTCACTTATAAAAAATGAAAGCTCCAGAAAAAAATCCTACCTCCACTCCTGAATCTAAAGATTTACTAAAAGCAGATACTATCTATAAAGAAACAAGAGCAGATCTCGAAGAACTTAATAAAGTACTTAATAAAGAACTTAAAAAAAATCCTACACAAGATACTAAAATAAATACTTCTATAACTGGAGTGTCTGTAGAATGAGCAAAACTCGTAACAGTAAAAACAAAAGAAGAGGCTGAAGCCGAAGCATTGGAAATTGCCAATAAAGATATTCTTGCGGATTTTACTCTGGATAAAATTTTGGCCACAATCCAAGAAAAAAATAAAAACAATAAGAATATCTATCTTTTCAATGAATCCACTACAAGCCAACTTCCTAGTGTCATAACTACACTTACGAAAAAAATTAATACTCCTGAAAAAAAAGAGGAGGACATAGAAAAAATCAGAAAACTTATCAACCTTTTAAAAGACTGAGATTTTGCAAAATTTCAAAAAACTGTCTATGGAGATATCCCTCAATCAATCTATGGAAATAATCGAAATGATAGTAAGATAGGAACAGAAACATTACAAAAAACTGAATCATATCTATCACCCGAAATTACAGTAGCCGTTGATGAAGAACAACTCAAAAAGGAAAAACAAACAGTTGGATCCTTGCCTATGAGTGGTAATTTTAATACAGCGATAGAGTGACCTCAGAACTTAGTACTTACAGAAGAAATGATGACTCATTACACTGAGCCATGAACTAAAGAAAAATATCAAGAAACTCTAAAATATCTTGCTCCTTATTGGACGAATAAACAAGTTGATTTTACTATAGGAGACGTGCATTATACAGGAGTTTTGAATCTTTGAAATTTGCCTTTGACTATTGTAGATGATGATAAAGTTACATATACTTTCACTGATCTTTATGAAGTAACTCCTGATCATATCACTACAACATTAGAATGAGGAGCAAAAATAAGGATAATCAATGATGAAAATCTCATTACAAAAATAGTAGGTGAACAACAAGACAATACAGCCTATGCTTCCAAGTAATAATTTCCATTAGAAATTCTTACACAAAAAACTAATATGAGAGGAGTTTAACTCCTCTTTTTCTGTACCATGAATTATATTCTTGTACCTGTCCTTGCTGTTGCTATTGCCTTTGGTGGCTTGAAATTTTTTCGTTGGCTTAAAATTCTAGATAAGCCAGGTAATGATATTAAAAACACAAGAAAACCGGTGCCGACTCTGCAATGAATTTTCGTCTATTTAGGATTTTTTCTCAGTATAGCACTCCTGTTTCCTGGGTATCTCCATAACAATCTTTTTTGGTGATTGATTCTTGGGGCTCTTCCCATCATCGTCTTCGAACTTTTTGAAGAATTACGTTATCTTGGAAAAATCAATTTTAAAATTCATCCCTGACTCAGACTCGTAGGGCATATCATCTGAGGACTTCTCGCAGTTTGGATAGGACATTTCGGGCCACAAGAAATCATCATCAGCGGACATACTCGAATCATTTCTCAATGAATATTGGCACTTGGGTTTGTAGTATGGTCTATCCTCTGCATCAATGCAGTCAATCGATTTGATGGTATTTATGGGCAAGCGAGCGGAGTATCTAGTGTAGGATTTTTGACGATATTTTTGTTGATCCAATTTGTCGTATTAAAATCATATACAAATTTCACTGATATCAATATGCAGACCTTATTGTTTGTAAAAAACATCTCTTTCGTCTTATTTTGCATCAGTCTTGTTTCTACGGTAGTCGAATATAAACCATTGGGCTTGATGAGAGATGTGGGAATCATGTTTTTCTGATTTAGTCTTGCTTATCTTTCGGTCGTGGGATGAGCCAAAATATGAACCCTGATCGTAGCGTTATCGTTAGTGATCTTTGACGCGATATGGGTCTGATTGTGGAGAATTTTTGTCATGAAAAAAAGTCCGCTACAAGGGGATTATACTCATCTTCATCATAGATTGCTTGGGCTTGGCTGGAATAGAAAAGAGATCAGGTGATTTGTTTGGATCCGATCTTTGATTATGATGATATTCATTCTGATTCAATGAACCAATAGGATGAATAAACTCATTATTTTTACCGTGATGGCGCTCGTCTTCTTCGGCGTGAACTATTATCTTTTTGTGGTCAAGAAGCTACCATGCGGTTTGGCTATGAAAAAAAATAATTAAATTTTAAAAATTCCTATATGATAAAAAAAGGGCCTCGCATGAAACATGCGGGCCTCGATAATCAGCGTAACCACGTTGTAAGTCTAAAAAACCTTTTCTTCTCTATAAGATATCTATACTTTTGCGGGAAGTAGGTAAACAAAAAAGACTTACTATGGTAAACCACTGATCAAATGTCTTTGTAACATTACTATAGACATTTTCTATCAAAAAGCAATAGCATTTATTACTTTTATTGATTTATTTGACAAAATATTTTTTTTGGTTATAATTATATAGCATTTTTTATGCTGTATACGATATATGATGCCTGTGAAAAACAGCCCTAATGTACAAGACAACAAGGAAACGAAAAAAAAATCTTCTCGTTTGATTACCACTCTTAGTGCAACAGCAATGACTATTGCAAGTATTTTGTCCATCAATGATAATGATTCATTTGGTCAAATACGCAAACAAATAATAGATTTCAAACAAAAAAATATTACAGAATCAATGGATAATATAGATACTCCTTCTATAAAAAAAAATAATATAAAAAGTGATAGCATTGATTATAATCATTTTAGTCGTACCCCTATTGATTTAATTTTTTCTCGTTATGGTAAAGAAAAAACACAAGAAATTGTGAGACAGAGTCTACTGAGAGAAATAAATAAGACTAGAAAAGAAAATGGAGCAGAACACTTGGAGTTAGAAGATCATCTCACACAAGCTGCTCAACTTTATTCAGAACAAATGTTTAAAGATAAACGTTTTAATCATATAGCAAAAAATTGAGATAATTGAGTTAAAAGAGCTAAAAAAGCAGGATATACATGAACGTTAGAATCTGTAGATGAAGATATATGATGGAATTATTATTCTATAGAAGATGCTATGAAAGAACGAAAAAATTCAAAACCTCATTTTAAGGCGATGATCAATCCACAACAAATAGACTTGTGAGTATGATATTATAATGGGTATCGAGTGCTTATGTTTGGAAAATAATATTTATTTTTCTTATTAAAAGATTGGGCAAGCTATAGGATTATGGATCTTTTTTATTATATTTAAACCTTTTATTCCCCAGTCTCGTGAAGGTCATCAAGGTCATCACGGAATATGTGAAGTTTTACTAGCTGTTCATATTATATTTACACTAAATCAGCTAGCTAATTCATTGTTTTCAATGGGAATCTCTTTTTCGTTTATTTTTGTTTCTGTCTTGGTGAGTTTTAAATCTATTGTAGCAAATTGCCATTCTTTGAATGCTTCTACAAGCTGATCTTCATTAGGCTCTTTTCAATTCTTATTTTTTAAATCGGTTTTTAACTGGCTCCTATTGGGGCCGTTCACTTCATATTTCAGATCAAATTTTGCTGTGGGATCAACCTTCTTTTTTGCTGTGGGATCAGCCGTAGCATCTATATGCATAAAATAATCTATAAAACTTGCTGCTCTGTTGTATGCCAAGTCAGGGTTATTGGTAACATTATCATTGTTTGGATCATTATTTGCATCACTAGCTGGTGCTATTTTGGTTACATTATTTCATAAAATAAATGGAGATTCATTATTATAATGGGTGATATTCCTACTTGCAGATCAATATACTTCCCCACCGATAATTTTATATTCTGAATCGAGATTCAGGATATCTTTCATTCTTGGATCAGAATCCAAGAGCACTTGGTTTATTTTTGCACGGTCTCATATTATGTTAGCGTTTAATGCTTTTAAATCTAATTTTATATGATCTGGAGATTCGACTGTTTCTTTGCTTGTAATTTTAACGGCATTTATATTTTCCTTTTGATTTAATGTAATAGCAATTCCATTGGGATTGTTGGTTTTTATGGTTTTTATGGTTTTTATGATATTTTCCGTTTGTACGCGTATCGCATCATTTCATTTAGGGATATCTATATGTATGGATTGAATATTATTATTTTTAAGATAAACATCCAGCGTATCTGCAATAATTTTTTTTGAATTTTCTATAGATCTGGTCACTTTAGTTGCTTCTAATTGTGTTGTATATTTATATCCCACATCTTTATTTTCTTCCATTTTCTTTATGGCTTCATCAGTTGTAGCATAACTTATTTTTGCATTTTTAAATGCAACGCTATTTTTATCTTCGCCCTTTTCTTTCACTTTTTTTCGGATTTCTGTCAGGATTTTTGGGGATTGATCAGGATAAGCAGTAGCTAAGGCTAAAGCATTGATATCTTCTGAATTAGACTTGTTAAGCATAGCTTGAAAATGATCTTTTTCATCTTGATTGATATCTATCATTTTCTCTTTTTTTTCTGTTTTATCAAAATATGTTATGAATTTTATATTATCAAATTGAGCTAATAAATATCCTTTGTTTTGTTCAGCTACCTGCTCATTCAACACACTTATTATATCTTTTTTGAATACCGCTTTTTCTGTGTCTTTTTTTGTATAATTTACTTTTACATTATCTTTGTCATAACTTTTCGTTTTAGCGTCTATTTTTTCATATAAACTGACTTGTATCTCTTTTTTTACCTCTTCATCAAAACCATATTTTGATAATTGTGCATCAACTGTTTTTTTCATTGATGTATTTAATTCCTCCCTTTTGTAATCTATTTCTTTTTCTTCTAGCTTAGCCCTTATATCCTTCAGTGGTCAATCTATTGATGTAGGAAAAACTATTGATGAGAACTTTCATTCGTAGATATTTTTAATTTTATCTGCCGATGTTTGAGATACTATATAATTTTTTATTTGTTCTTTATTTTTGGGATCTAATGTAATTTCTGATAAAGCTTTTATGAGTCATTTATCATTGAGATCATTAGGTTTATTTTTGTATAATTGATTAATCAATCATTGCGTAATTTCCTTGTAAATAGGATTGTTACTATCATTTAGCTTGTCATCTAGTGCTTCTTTTATTTTAGAGATATCCATAGAATCTACTTCTTCTTTTTCTGCTTCTGATCAAGTAATGTGGCTGATGAGTTTAAATCATGGCACTAACATAGTACCATAATTTAGATCAATCTTTCATGTTTCTTTCTTTTTAGCGGCATTGACAAGTTCTACTCCTTTAGCTCCATCTGTAGGACTAGGATTCTTTTTGATTGCTTCTGTGGTATTTTGTGCATTCTCTTTTACTATCTCTTTTGGATTTTTAGCTGCCTCTAATTTTTCTCATCCTCATCACATGATGGTATTTGTTTAATAATTAAATATTTTTAAGGAGTTCTTCTGGATTTTCTTTTGCACGATCCAACGCTTCGAGTTCTTTTATCCTTTTGATATAGTCTGCAATCTTAGAGATTTTATTTGTTTCTATTGTTTTGATAGTTTGATTTTTTTCTTCAGCTAATCTTGTCACCTCTTCATATAAATCATTTATCAATCATTCATTTGGCTGTAATGTAGGTAAAGTCTCATAGATGTATTTAAAGTTTGGATTGGTATCTTTGATATCTTTGAAAATATCCAAAACTATATCCTGCCTTTCTTGAAAGCTTAGAATTTTGAATGCATCAATTTGTTGTTGAATTGTTGCCATATCTCACTTTAGAAATAAAGTAATCCCATTATATCCAGAATTTAAAAAAACGCAAATTTTTGATCTATTTTTTTGGCTTTTATTTGAGAATAATTTGCAATTTTTAGTTAATTCTTTATAATATCACTTAATTAGTCAAAGTGCTATTATGTCTACAATGATATTTTATTAGTTTATACCTAAGTAAAAATGGATTTTGACCCAAAAAAGAATTATTATGATACTCTCGGTGTAAAAGAGGATGCTTCTGCAGAAGAGATTAAAAAAGCGTTTAAAAAGGCTGCAGTAAAGCACCATCCTGATAGAGGTGGCGACAAAAAAAAGTTCCAAGAAATGAACGAAGCCTACCAAGTCATCTGAGATGAAAAGAAAAAATCCCAATACGACGCATATAGATCATGAGGATATAGTTGATTTGGGGGGTGAGGTGGCGCTGATTTCTGAGGATTCGGTGGATTTGGTGGCGGAAATGGAGATTTCTGAGATTTTGATATTGGTGATCTGATGTGAGGTATTTTGGTG
>JAHFJL010000037.1 GCA_023245855.1 bacterium | reverse complement strand
TAATCTCCCCATCGTGGTATTCTGCTTTCGTTGGATGTTTTCCCTTCAAATATCCTTATCAATAATGCCATCGCTTGTGGTCTTGTCAATTTTTGTGTGGGAAGGAATTTGTTGTCGGTAGTTCCCTTAAATATCCCTCGTTTGCAGCTATTGGTTACAAAATCCAAGAGGGTAGGATTGACTCCGGTTGCATCTAGAAAAGTACAGCTACTATTTTTTGTGGATTGATTGTAACCGAGTTTTATGAATGCTTGTCCGATGATTTTTGCTGCTTCTTCTCTTGTGAGTCCATCATCTGCTCTATAATCTTTTTCGTTATCGTATTTGGTCAATCCGTTTACATACATCCATGCAAGTGCTTGTTCAAATTCGGATCATGTCGAAAGTCATCAGGTCTGTAAAGTCGAAACTCATCCACTTGAAATATCTTGACCTGTAGCTATTGTTCCTGTGTTTACTATCCCTGTATTTACAGTTCCTGTAGTAGCTGATCAACTCATAACTACTGTTATGATATGTGTTACGGGATCTATTACGATTTGAAAGTTTCCTGTATTGGATCATGTCGTATCGGCCTTAACAGGAGAAATAAGAAGGAGAGTACAAACTAAAAATACTATTCAGAGTAATTTCTTTTGCATGATGATAAACAATAGATAAAAATCGATGAACATTCTCCGCTCAGGCGGATTGCGATAAAAATAGATATCTGTCTTGCGAGAAAATATACTAAATGTTTACTACGTTTCAATACTAAATGACGTATTTGACTTGTCATATTTTGTTTTCAGGCCTCTAATGTTCTAAGCTTCTAATACTTTAATTTCCCTTGAAAATTCCTAGCAAAACAGTAATACTCAAAAAACCTTTTTATTTTTTTGTCGTTATCATAAAAATGACTCAGGTGCAAAGAACTTTGGTAGTATTGAAACCGGATAGTGTAGGACGCAGTGTCGTAGGAGAGATTATCTCTCGTTTTGAAAGAGCAGGATTGCATATCATAGGGATGAAAATGATCAGCCCGGACAAAGATTTCTTCTTCTATCATTATGAAACGATCTGAACCATGATCACTAGACACGGACAGAAAATATTTGATGATACTGTCGCTACTATGATGAAAACCCCTGTTATCGCTATAGTATTGGAATGAGTTGAAGTAGTAGAATATGTACGCAAAATAGTAGGATCTACTGAACCAAAGTCAGCTGCTCCTGGTACGATCAGAGGAGATTATGCTCATATGTCGTATGGTTATGCCAATGGAACACAAATCGGAATCCCCAATCTTGTACATGCTTCAGGCAATGCCGAAGAAGCAACACATGAAATCAAACATCGATTCACTAAACAAGAATTGTTTGAATACGCTCCGCTTCATAGTAAATACACTCGTTAACATATCTTTTAATTTTTTAAAGTTATATCAATGAAAAAGTGAATACATGGAAATTATTTTAAAGACGTTGAAGTAAATTGCATCTGTGGTGCTAAATTTAATATCAACGCAACTGTTCCTGGTCCTCTTAAAGTGGAGACTTGCTACCAATGTCATCCTGCTTTCAATAAAGATAAAGTAATTAAGAAGGTTATTAAGGGAAGAATGGAGAAATTCTTGGAAAAACAGAAGAGAATCGATTCTATTTCAAAACCAGAAACTAAAAAAAAGAAATAGATGCAAGACACAAGATTCAAGATGTAAGTATCGAATAGTTATCATACATCATGACTCATGGATCGTGTATCCTTTAATTTTTAGTCGTTTCTATGTTCAGAAAGCAGATTATGAAAAAATATGTAGATGTTGATACTGTTTTTCATGTCATCTGACACAATTGAAGTGTCTTTATCCTACTCACTTTGAGGACACTTCTTTTTTTGTTAGTGGTGTATGTGCTTTTCGTATTTTTGGATAGATACATTATCTGGACATATCTTCCTTGGATTTTTGGTGTTCTCGGGATAGGTTTATTTGTTAGATATATCATTGATTTCTTAAATATCTATTTAGACTGACTGATCCTTTCTGATCGTGGTATTACCATGTTTATGCGGGAATGACTTTTTGAGTACAAGACTGATTTTTTCGAACGAAATAAGATAGAGATGGTCTCTCATACCCAAAACAGTTTTTGGGACAAGATATTCGCTAGAGGTGATCTGCTGATTACGCTTGATCATGGAGTGGAATATCCTTTTGAAAATATTAATTTCCCTCAAAAACAAGCTGAAAAAATCATGAAGCTCAAAACCCAATTTGGCGCTTGATCACCTGTTGAAAAGGGTGTTGCTATCGCTGACGATAAAATGGCTATCATTGCTGAAGCGTTGAGTGAAGTAGTCAAAGAATATATGGATAAAAAATCTTCTGATGAAGAGAATACTGATGAATATTAATTAATGAATGATTATAAGGAACGGTTTAAAACCGTTCCCTACAATATCATATAAAATAATTTTTTATAGTAACTTCAGCTCTTTGAGCACTTTTTCGTATTTGGGATAATCGTTCCCAAATTTTTTTTGCATATAGGTTTGCAATACATTTTTCCAGTCAGAGAATCAGCTGAGTTGCTCTGAGGAGACTTTGAATGTCGATAATAAATCATCTAGATTCTCTGTATTTTTTTTGAGTCTGATATCTTTGCACGTTTTGCGGAGCTGTGTATCGATGATTTCATCTATCTTGTCATAATCGATATGTTCGACCTTGATGGTCAGCGCTATATTTTCTAGATTTATCTTTTGGTCTTCCTGAAATTTGATCTCTCGCAATGAGCTTTTAAAATAGGTCTTGTTAGTCTCATTGATTTTTTTGATCTCGTTGAGCAGGAGCTCTTCTGTGATCACTTCATCGCTTTGGATCAGTATCTGTGGATTTACGCTCATCTGCAGTGTAGTCATCTGCTTGTTTGCAGTATCGTAACGGAAAATATATTTGTTTTGGTTGGTTTCCAATGGACTGGTAGATCGCGTGCTTCCCAAACATAAATAGTTGGTATGAGCGAATGGCTGATGCAAGTGACCGGAAATTAATCTGATATCTGGTAATGCTAAAAATCCTTCGTGGAGCGCGATATCCTTATAGTTGAATTTGGATTTCTGTCCTGGAAAAGCTGTACCGTTGATATAGTAGTGATGAAAAATTGTTATTCCTGGATTTTTATCCACTTGTTCAGCAAGGTACTGGTTGATCTGTCATGAAAATACTTCATGCTTGTGTGCTGACTTTGTCAGCAATCCAGCGAATTCGCTGATGGATTTCAGTTGTGCATTTTTTGGCGTATAATCGCTTGTTGTTTCGTTTTCCAAAAAAAACGGCAAAAACAATATCTGTTCTCATTCAATTGTTTCTAGTATCGGTTTCGTGATAAAATGGATCTTACCTGCTCCTGACATGATGTCCTTGAATTTGTCGTGCAGCAATACATCAAACGCTTTCTGTGCTTCTTCAAAGACGAAGGAGCTGCCTAATCGATCATGGTTTCCTGCCATGATATAGACCTGTTTTCCTTGCTGGAACAAGTCGAGAAAAAGGTTGTACAATTGGAGTAACGCGTTTCTATCGTAGGCGAAATGGTAAACATAATCTCAGAAAAATATGATATTCTTTTCGTCAGGATATGCAGAAAAAATGCTTTTGAGCTGAGTCAAAATCTTTTCGTGGTATTTTGCGTTGATATGGAGATCTCAGACTAATAACATTTTTTAGGGACGAGGTACCAGGTAAAAGGGACGAGGATCACTATACTAATTTGATTTGTAAAAAAAAGGTGGAAATATATATATTACATATGAAAAAACGTTTATGGCTCGCATTAATTATTTGCTGTTCTCTTGTTTTGTTTGGAATAAGATTTTTTGTGCCTTGAGGTAAAAATGTACCTGTATCGCCTTTATCTTCTCAAAATATTACTATGAAGATTACTGCTGATTTTCAAAACAACGGACTGATGCCTATTTCATACACCTGCGATGGTGAGGGTCGTTTTCCTTCATTGACGGTGGAGGAAATTCCTGTTGAGACTCAAGCGTTGGTCCTTATTGTAGATGATCCTGATGCACCGGCAGGTACGTGGAATCATCTGTTGCTTGCGAATATCCCTGTAGATAATGCGGTCATCACTATTTCACAAAATACGTTTGATACTGCGATATTTGGACAAAATTCACGAGGGGATCTTGCTCGATGAGCGCCATGTCCTCCAGGCGGCACGCATAGATATGTTTTCAAAATATATGCGCTTTCTCAAAAATTAGAAATCTCCAGCTGATTCCATAAAGATAGATTAGTCGAACTTATGTGAGGAAGAGTGCTCGCACAAGGCGAACTTGTGGGATTGTATACAAGAAAATAATTATTATTTTAAATACATGAGACGCCACTTGTCCACGAAGGTGGGTGAATGGATGTCTCTACGTACCAAATTAATTTTTCTTATTTCTCAAAATATTTCCTTAACTGATAATCGATATTACCCGCACTGAAAACTACGATAATGGTATCTTTTTTGGTCTGTTCGATCTCTTTTGTAATACTATCAAAATCTGTGGTATATGCTCCGCTGCAATGTTTTGCAAAAGTATTTCCCAGGTCGTCTAAAGTGCTGATATTCTCCTTTTTAAATACCTTATGACTAATGAAATCGTTGATGTTTTCTCTGGCTGCGTAGATATTGTAGATCATTACTTTATCGTATCAGTTCAATGCTTTTGCAAAATCTTTTCGTCCTGTAACGATCCTATTGATCTGATGCGGTTGAAAAATGACGAAGAGTTTTTTGTCTGGAAATTTATGTTTCAATGCCAGATATCCAAATTCGATAGAGGAGGCCATATGCCCGTAATCAGTAAATATCTTTGCTCCGTTTCCGTTTTTACCCAAAAATTCCATTCTTCTCCGTAATCCTCAAAAACTTTTTATTTGAGATGCTATTTGGGACATGGAACAGGGAACATGGGACTTAGTACACAGTTCTTTTATGAGTGCTACAACGAGCGATCCGTTGAGGTCGTTGTGTTTTCCTCGAAGATGCATGAATGGGATTTTTTTTATCGCAACTTCTTTTATTTTTGATGGAACGATGGAACGATGGGACGATAGAACGATAGTTTTTAGTCATTTGGGAACATATACTTTGTATTTTGTCCTGCTGATCACCTGATCAAAAGCTGAAAGATAATCTTTCATGTCTTTATAATAGTCGGTATGATCGAATTCTAAACTTGTGATTATCGCATAATCCAAATCGAGATACAGGAAATGCCTTTTGTATTCGCATGCTTCTACAAAAAAGCTTCGTTTTTTTATCAGAGATGAAGTCCCCGTATCCAGGGACAAGAAATTTTTACCCGTGAATATATAGTCGAAAATTGTTTTTATATCTTTTTTTGCTTGGGTGTTGATGACATAGCTTTGTATGTTGAAGCTCGGCACGATAGCTCATAAAATCCCTAATCCGAAATTCGGTACCAATTTTTTTGCAGTGTGAATGGCTAATGCTGTTGATGAGCTTTTACCATTGGTCCCCGTAAATCCTACGGTAGAAAAATATTTGGAGATCTCTCCCAAAAACTGAAAATAATTCAGGATCACCATCACCTTTTTGTTCGCTTTCATGATTTTTCTCGCTTCAAGTACTTCTTCGCATTCAGCCGTCGCTTCAGAATAAATTACGATATCACCAAGCTGGATCTTGTGTTTTCCGTGTCCGATTATGACTGTCAATCCTTTTGCTTTGAGTTTATCAGTAAGTTCGCTTTGTGTGCTATCGATGCAAATGATATGGGTATATCCGAGATCTGTGAGTATCCCTGCGACTCCCGACATCCCCGTTCATCCTGCTCAGATTAAGATTATTTTCATAGTGTTAGATTATTTTTTAAATGTCGAATTATGGTAGTGAAGCTGGTGAGGAAAACAAGAAAAAAATAAAAAGCTCTGTTTCGTATGTTTTTTTGATTGAAAATAAATTTGAAAAACGTACAACACTTGTTCATTAGTGTTCACATGTCTTTTACTTTATAATTTTATCATTATGTCGTTGTTACGGATTGTTCTGTGAATTTGTGTGCTGGCATTGTTTTATGTTGCTTGTGTTTCTCGATCTGTCGGAAAACAGGATGCTGGAGATGCAAAAATGCAAAAAATCGCCAAGCATATCTCTGAATGAGCGATGTCTTTTTTGAAGGCGGAGTACAGAGTGTTGATATTCTTCGTTATTATTGTGGCTCTCGTATTAGCGTTTACAGCAAACAAAGGCACTTCTAGCCCTTTGATCGCTATCGCATTTATTATCTGATCGGTATTGTCTGCTTTGGCTTGATTTATAGGGATGAAGATAGCTACCAAAGCTAATGTCAGAACTACTCATGCTGCAAAAACAAGTCTATCAAAAGCGCTCAACATATCTTTCAACTGATGAACCGTTATGGGTATCAGTGTCGTTTCATTAGGACTTATCTGACTTACAACGTTATTTATCATATTTCAATTCTTATTCAACAAAGATTGACTCAATGGAGATGCTTTGACAAGAGTTCTTGAAGTCCTTACAGGATTCTCTCTCTGAGCTGAATCTATCGCATTGTTTGCTAGAGTAGGATGAGGGATATTCACTAAAGCGGCTGATGTATGAGCTGATTTGGTAGGTAAACTTGAAGCATGAATCCCAGAAGATGATCCAAGAAATCCTGCGGTTATCGCTGATAATGTAGGAGATAATGTAGGTGATGTTGCGGGAATGGGTGCTGATCTTTTTGGATCTTATGTAAGTACTATCCTTGCTACTATGGTGCTTGGTGCTGTAGTGAGTACGACAATCACTGATGCTGTGGGATGACTTTCATTGGTACTTCTCCCTCTTATTATCTGTACTCTCTGAACCATATTCTCTATCATCGGATGAAAATTTGTAAAAATAGGAGAAAAATGAGATCCTCAAACAGCTCTTAATATAGGAAATTTTGGTGCTATCATCTTGACTGCTATCGCTACCTTCTTTGCTATCAAATACTTAGTTCCTGCGACGTTCTCTATCGGAACATTACAATTGACTCAGATGAGTCTCTTCTATGCTATCCTTGTAGGACTTGCTGTGGGTACATTGATGAGCTTAGTTACAGAATTCTATTGTTCTCAAAATAAGGCGCCTGTAAAATCTATCGCTAAACAATCCATCTCTTGAGCAGGCACAAACGTCATCGCTGGTCTTAGTGTTGGTATGATGTCTACTGCTATCCCTGTTATTGTCTTAGCACTTGGTATCGCACTTGCGTATCATATCTGATGAGTATATGGAGTTGCATTAGCTGCTACAGGAATGATGGCTACTACAGGAATCCAACTTGCTATCGATGCATTCGGACCTATAGCTGATAATGCTTGAGGTATCGCTGAAATGGCTCATCTTCCAAAAGAAGTGAGAGAAAGGACTGATATCTTAGATGCTACATGAAATACTACTGCTGCAATAGGAAAATGATTCGCTATCGCTTCAGCTGCGTTGACTGCACTTGCTCTTTTCGCTGCGTTCAAGAGACTGGCTTGAATCGAAATCGTCGATGTTTCCAATGCTAATATCTTAGCGTGAATCATGATCTGAGGAATGATCCCTTTCTTGTTCTCTTCGTTGGCTATCAGAGCTGTAAGTAAAGCTGCTGGTGATATGGTAAAAGAAGTGAGAAGACAATTTAAAACTATCCCTGGACTTCTTGAATGAAAAGAAGGTGTGGAAGCGGATTATGACAAATGTATTCAAATATCTACAAAAGCCGCTATCAGACAAATGATCCTTCCTGGAGCGTTAGCAATATTATCTCCTATCATTATCGGATTTATCGGTGGATGAGTCGTGTTGGCTGGTTTCTTGATTGGAGCTACCGTGACATGAGTTCTTATGGCTATCTTCCAATCCAATACCGGTTGAGCTTGGGATAACGCAAAAAAACTTTTTGAAGGCGGAGTAACTATTGATGGACAAATTCATTATAAAGGATCTGATCCTCACAAGGCTGCGGTTGTCGGTGACACGGTGGGAGATCCTCTCAAAGATACGAGTGGTCCTTCTATAAATATCTTACTTAAACTTATGGCTATCGTCTCTCTTGTTATCGCTACGATGTTAAGATAATCTCATATAATGTTATTATAGCACTGTTCCTTGTGAACAGTGTTTTTTCTTGACTTTTATCTTCAAATATTTATAAGTATTTTTCAAAAAACAAAAAATAAACCCTAAAAAACAAACAAATCTATGAAAAAAATTCTACTGATTATTTTGCTTATGAATTTCTGTGATGCTTTATTTGCTGATACTATCGAAAAATCAATTCGTGTGTATGGCAGATTTCCTGCAGAAAAATATGCATTTTTTCAAACCATTCGGCATGACACATTACTTTTTGATCATGTGGATACGATTTTAAATACTGGTTGGGAATGGGGTATATTTACACCTCAATCTAATGTGCTTTATATACAAAATTCGTATTATAAAGTTATTGTAACTTCTGCTAGTGATTTTAATCTTGTATCTGTATATCAAGGTTATCATGAAGGGACACGACAAATCATCCCTTCCTATGTATCAACTTCGCGTTGGATATATTATGTAGTATCTTTTTTCTTATTATTCTTTCACTATCTGATTTTCTATCGTTTGAGGCGTGTTATGCTCCGTATCAATAGACGTGGCAGGCATGTTTCCTTGCAGTATAAGATTGTACAAACTGTTTTGATAGTGATGTGTGTTATTTTTTTTACTGCTTTAGCAGGATATTATCTTCGTTCTTATTTCTTTTTGTGTTGTCCGTTGGTATATCTTGTATTCCTCTTGATTCCTTCGGGAAGATGGTATCTTCATTTTGCCAGAAAGAGTGATGAAAGATTTTTGGGGATATGATAGATTGAGTATAATTATTTGATTATAAGCTGATGGGTATTTCCTGTCAGTTTTTTTTTTATTGACTTTAATTTATTTTTCTTTATAGATGCTAACTTACAAAAACAAAAAAATTACTAACTAAAAAAAACATTATCATCTATGAACATGGAATCACAAAACAATTTGCAATGTCCTCACTGTAAGGACTATCTCAACATGAATGATCAGGTTATTCTGACTGTGGAAAAACTGATTGTAGAAGATTCTTCCAGACAAAAACGTGGTTGGGCTTTTTTAAGCTCTACTCCCGGTAAGTATGAAGTTACTACACACGAACATTTCCCATTAAAGGATGGCGAAAAACTTATGATCTTTTGTCCTTTGTGCAATAGATCATTAGAATCAAAGAAATATCACGGATTATGTTATTTGCTTTTGAACAACAATCGTACTTTGTATTTTGCTCCTGATAAGGGAAAACACGCTACCTTTATTGAGGAGAATGGTAAAGAACTTCAGGCTTTTGGTGCTCATGCATCAGAATATAATCATCTTTTTCCTGGTTCTCAACTAAGTACAACGAATGCAGTAGCTTGCAATACTATTCGTATGCATGGATAATATTGTTTCTGTACATTGAAGTTCTGGTATTTCCAGAGCTTTTTTTTTGTAAAAAAAATCTGCATTTTATTGCAGTTTTTAAATTTTATAGTACCTGGAGGGGTTTATTCTTCAAACCAATCATCACCAGTTATTTAATGATTTATTAGTGGGGTTCAATGGAAAGGCGTTTATATTGGATGCTATTTTTTTGCATATTGAATATTCTGATATATTGAAAGAAAGTTTTTTGAAAGCTAATGTCTTTACAGAAGAGTTATCGAACTAAGGATGATAAATATAGTCGAATTTGCAAAAAAATAAGAAAGGGTTATAATTATAATGTGATTTAAATTTACAATTTATGCTATGGAAACTTTGGAAAAGAAAATTATAAATAATGAATTATCTCAAAATGAAGACAAATTTTTTGATGAAAAAGAATATAGTGATTGAAGAAAAGAAATAACAGAGGAGAGAAAAATAACTAAGCAAAAACAATATGAGGAATGAGAGGAACTTAAACATAAGTTAAAGGAAGTTCATGATTCTGCTGATTGGTGAGAAAAGTGACGACGAAAGAAATGAACAGATGATTGGTGAGAAAAGTGATGACATTGAAAATGACGACGAAAGAAATGAACAGATGATTGGTGGGAAAAGTGATGAGATTGAAAATGACGACGAAAGAAATGAACAGATGATTGGTGAGGAAAGTGATGAGGTTGAAAATGACGACGAAAGAAATGAACAGAAGAAATATTGCCTATGGATAAAAAAAATAGTTTATGGAATAAACTTAAAACATTTCGAAATAGTAAGTGGTGAAAATTATCTAAATTAAAAAAGGAAGAGAATAATCTTAAAGAAGTGTCTTTAAAAGAAAAAAAGGATCTTTCTTTGCTGCCAGAATATAAAAAATATAAAAAAATATTTGAGGAAATAATTGAAAAATTGATGAATTGAGCTACTGAAATAAGAGATAAAAAATATTTTAATGCAATGCAACGATGATTCTATAATAGCGTTTCTCCTTTTAAGTGAGATATACTTATTAGTCATTTCAATAAATTATTAGAAAATAAAGACTATGAAATAGTAATAATTGATAAAACAAATTTTAAAATAGGAGTGAAATGACCAGCAGAATATTGTAAACTAGTAAATAAAAAAACATGAGAAGAAAAGAAAATCATTGTATGTCCTTCAATTGAGCCAATTATGTTTGAAAAATAAAAAAAATCTGCATTTGATTGCAGATTTTTAATTTTATTCCGCTATGCGGGATAGAAACGACGTCGAAGTTCTTTAGGAACTTTTGGCGTCTTATTCTACCTAAATGAGTATAAACTCCAAACCGTAGTCTGTTGGTTGAAAAAGTTTTGATTGGTTTTTTGAGCGTATAATGAAGATATTAGTGAAATGCAAATATATTTGGTGATTATATGAGAATTATGTAAAATATGTTTGTGATTAAAATTGAATTTAATAAAATTCAATTACTGTTTTTACTTTGATGTTTTAGCCATATGGAAAAGACCGATCAAATATTTGATCTATGGAATATAGAGAAAAAAATAATTGATTCGTTATGAAAACTAGAAGATCTCTTTATAAATCCCAGAGAAATTTGGTACACAAAAATGTGAATTAATGTCTGATATGAAGAAAATTGAAAACAAGAATTTAGAAGACCTGTTTTGATTGTTAAGAAAGTATGAAATTTGTTTTTTACTGTTGCTCTTACGAGTAAAGGAAAAGATAATCATAAATTTTACCATAAGCTCATAACTGCTGAATTTAATGAACATAATTTGAAACATAAAGAGAGTTCTTACTGCATTCTTTCTCAGGTTAAAGTAATGGATAAGAAAAGATTTACAGAATCAATGTGATATGTCTCTGAATCCGAATTTCTTGAGATAAAAGAAAAACTCAAAGCGATTTTGCTTTAAGCTCTCTTGTTTTTGCCCCCGATTTCTCGAGGGGATCCC
>JAHFJL010000068.1 GCA_023245855.1 bacterium | reverse complement strand
GAAGATATCAATTTTTCTACAAAGATATCTGAAACATTCACGGATATCATCAGCAACATCAGATATTATCCTTATCCTGCGATCATATATAAAGTCGCGATCCACAAACATTTAGAAAAAAATACAGTAAAATAAACCAATAAAACATCATTTATATACAACAAACGCAGATGAACGAAAATATTGATGTCATTGCAAGGAACGAAGCAATCTTAAATGAATGAGGATTTAAAGAAATCCTTACTCAGCTCATAGAAAAGATAGATAAGATATCTATCAAAAACGCACTCAAAGATGTGCTCATCATAAACAAAATCACCAGTGAAGGAGTATATTTTATCACCATCAGCAAAGTAGCTCAGCTGATTTTCAGCAACAACGAAAACAAAAAATACATAGAGGAAAAACTCAGTGAAGTAATAAACAGAAATGTAGCTGTTCATGTGACTTTTGAAAATAAAGAAAGTTATTTTTTGAGAAAGATAGAAGGCCTTTAGATTAAGATTAACTCATGGAAATCTACAATACACAGGGATGATTATCAGACAAAAACATCATAGATATTTTGTATTTCATAGTTGAAAAGATAAAAGACCAAGATATAACACGAAGATTGGATGGAGGAGTAAATTTAAAAATTTGGTGAATAGCAAGACCACCAAGAGATATAGATATCAGGACAAATCAAGCATGATACAAATCATTTAAAGATATATTTTTGCAAACAAAAAAAGAGGAATGATATGATGAAAAGAAGAAAAAACATTATATCATCTTTAATATGCAATGAAGTGAAGTAGAGATAGCATATTATGATCAAGAAGCAACATGCATGGATATGTTTGAAGACATTATAGAAAAAGATCGAAACAATATAAAAGTTCCAGTACTGCCTTTAATAAAGATGAAAGAATTCTATACGCAGATATGATCAATAGAAAAAACAAATCTCATAGAAAATTTTCTAAATAAGACCAACTTTCAATAAATAAAAAATAGATATGCAGCTTCAGCTTAACAATCTTTACAAACATCGAGAAAAACTCCAGAAACAACATGGAGAAAAATCACTTTTTGCTATCCATGGAGCCGGTTGTATAGAGAAACCGAATATCTGTTTTGTCTTTATGAATCCGACAGGCAGAAATATCTGAGCAGTGAAAGAACGAAAAGGAATTCGTGCTCCCCGACTTTGAACAAAGAACGTCTGGAAGATATTTTTTGCAAGTAATATCATCTCTAAAAACACATTCGAGGAGATCAGAAAAATGAAAGCGAATGAACGGACAGAAGAATTTGCCCAACAACTCTACGAAGAAATCGCAGCCAAGAAAGTATATATCACGAACCTAGCCAAGTGTACTCAGATAGATGCAAGACCGCTACCCGACAAGGTCTTCAAAGACTACCTAGCATATACGCTTGAAGAATTATCTATCCTGCAACCTAAGCATATCATAACGCTTGGCAACCAAGTGAGTTCGATACTTTTGAGTAAAACCATAAAAGTTTCTGACTATACAAACAAACAGCATGAGATGCTTACAATAAAAAACAAAACATACAAAGTATATCCGACATTTTACCCTGTAGGACAAGGAACCAGAAACATGCCTCAAGCGATAGAAAGGATCCAGAAAATTTCTTAGAATTGATATTATCTAGTAAATTGATAAGCTGTTTCTGATAACAAAAAAACCAATAAACAAAAAAATTTCCAACTATGAAAACACTTCTTATTTTTTGTGTAATGATAACCCAGTTTATCCAAGCACAAACGGACAAAATAACAAAAAAAATACAGGAAAAAAATTCATTTAAAATTGAGAGAGACTCCTGTTTACACAAAAGGGAATACCAAAATAACATACTCATCAAGAAAATTTTCTTTGGAAAGAAATCAAATGAAGTATGTAATAGGATACAAATGATAAATATTCAAAAAGAGACTCCAACAGTACAAACTGAACACTGGGCTCAATACTATCAAGACAACAAAGAAAAAAGATATATTGTTGTACACAACAATATGAAATACACCATAGTGTGTAACGAATTGACGATAATAAGTGAATAAAGCGCAAAGACTCCCGAAAGAGTTTAACGCCGCATTTATTTATAGGAATCATTCAAATTCCCATATGACGAATAAAAAAGGCGCGTTTTGCGCCTTATTTTTTTTTAGAAATTTCTATGTGAGTAAGAGAAAAAACTGCCCTTCACGAGCAGTTTTTAGCTATATAGTTTTATTTCTTGAGGAGGCGTAACGATAAACCATAAACTAAAAGAATGTCAGTATGAAACATATAATCCTCAGTAAGAACTACATGACTACCGTCTTCCAACCGACAACTCATACGTTCACCAATATGGTGAAATTTTTTATCGTAAAGTTTTAAATCCCCGGAATACATAACATTATCTCATTTTGTAAAATTTCTCTCAATAGCTTTTTTATAGTCTTTTCATTCAAATCACATTTTTTCATATTCTGAATATAGAGGCAATCTGTCTTGCAATTTTAAATAAAGCACAGCTTCCCAATTAAAGAGTTGTTCACCAACCAAATGATTTGGTATAATTCCATCATCCTGATATTCTCGTACATAAGCGCCTTTTGAAAGTTCTTTTTTTAGAACTTTGATTTTGGTTTCTATTCAGTTAACAAGTGCAGGTCTTTCTTCCGCTTTCCATCACTGAGCAAGTTTTTCTTTTTTTGACAATCATACATCGATTCTATAATTTTCACTTTCAAGTTGTGGCATTTTCATCTTTTCCTTCTGTTCTTTAGATTTTTTTGTATCAGGACCAAGGTCTTTTGATTCTTTCTTATCTCCTTTATCTTTCTGTAAAGCATTTAAAATCAACTCTTTTTCTTTTTTATTCAAATCATTAACAATATTTTTTGCTTGATTCTCAGTCTTGATTTCTCTTTCAAAAGATCATTTGATTGAAGTGGTCATACTTGATAATTTCAATTGATAAAAACCAATATTTCATATTATATATAATAAAAATATAGTATTTGTCAAGTGTTTTTAATGTATAAAATTTAAAGTAACGGAAAAAACTACCTCGAAAGGTAGTTTCCCTGAACATCGATGATCAGTCGATATAATAGTAATACAAAGAGATAAAGACATGGTGTCATTGTAATGAAGTTTATTATAG
>JAHFJL010000036.1 GCA_023245855.1 bacterium | reverse complement strand
CGACGGATCTCTGTAGGGAGTCCATTGAGATTAGGCAATGAAAAATCCACTTTGTCACCTATACTTGCAACTTGTGCTGGATGAGAAGGTATATCAATCTGCAATACCTGATTTGATCTTTTGACGATGATGTTCGTATCTGGCGACACGGATACTATACGCCCTTTTTTGGTTTGGATAGTCACGATTGGTTTGAATTCGCCGTTGTCTCATGAAGTATCGAATCTATAGGTATGCGTGATGATAGCTTCAGAAAAATTCTTTTGGATGGGAGTGCGATCTCAAAAATCCCATGTGAAATATACAATCTCATCACCGGTATCGTTGAGCACTGTCGTAGATGCATCGAAAGTGACTGTAAACGGATCTGTACCGACAAGTGCGGGTTTCACCACAATTTTTCCGATGATATCTGCTCTATTTACTGTAATCGGGATTACCTCTTCTGTCTTTGCTCCGCTGGCTTTGTCTTCCACGATAAGTGTCGCTATATGATTTTGATTGTCATCGATAGTGAATTCAAAACTATTCGGATCCGCTGAAACCAACTGTTTTCCATCCAACAATACTCTCTTGGTAGCTGTCGCTGGATTTGGATTGATCTGATTTACCTGGATCTTGAGAACAGTTGGAATCTCAGTCAAGATGATCCCTCCTGATACTAACGAAACACTTCCGGTATCTGTCACTTTTTGGAATTGCGGTGATTGCGGTGATTTGAAATAAGTATCATAATTGATCTGGAAATCACTTGAACCAATCTGAACATCATCGCTTTCACATTGTCATTGCTTATCATCCTGTGTGAGAAACGTAGTCTGTACTGCATAAATTCCAGCGCTTTGGAACTGGTAATTGAAGCTTCCTGTAGCGTTCCTGATCGTATCGATAACGGTGTCCTTATTTTTCCTATCGATAATATCAAATTGGTAGCTGCTAATCTGTACGGTCTTGTCGAAGAAATTGGTCATTATATTATAATTTTTTCCGTCGCCTTTGGTCACCAATATTTCACAGACCGGGACATCGGATTGTTCCACTCTCACGGGAAAGGTATAGATATAATTGTTGAGGCTCGGGAATCTTATATATACATTATATAATTTCGCTTCGTTGTATACAAAAGTAGTAGAAGAGATATCTTGTTTGTCTGCTGTACCATCGCCATTAAAATCCCAAACGATCTTGTAATCATTGAGTCCAAGATCTCTGAAGATAGCGCTTGCATCAAACGCTACTTTGGAAGGTGCTTTCCCGACGATTATCTCTGTCTTTGCATCGTTGAATGTCAGAGCATTTTTGGTTGGAGTGACAGATATTTCCGAATCAAAAACGATGGATCATCCAGAAAATGTCTTTTGCATTTTTTCTGAAGTAGGGATATTGATATATGCAATATTTACACTCAACGAATACGTACCTTTGGTAAAATAGATACAAGATCCATTAAACTGATTGGTTGTAAGATTTAAGGTAAGCGTCTGTCCATTTCCACAATCCAGGTCTATCTTTTGCGCAGATACTTGCCCTAATGTTCACAAAAGTTTTGTAGGATATGCCGCATTGATTTCATAGAATATCGTAGCAGGTGCGATGAGTTGGAGATCGGTGGTCGTATGGATATTTTTGATTCCATCTTTGAGTTGGAGATAAGGTAAGATCAGTGAATTACTATCTAAGATACTATTGACGGAGAAATTATTGATCATCGTGATGATTCTCGCACCAAGTACAATCGCTAAGATGAATACTAAAAATCCAAAAAATGATCAGACACCATATCCCAATTTAGATTTATTTTTTATAGTGATCAATCTATAAAGATTGACGATAAGGATACCGATACCTAAGAACGTAAGCAATCCGAAAAAAATCACTGCAAACGTTTGCAACAATGTTTTGGTAGTATTTGGATCCAATCCTACACTAGAAAGCTGAGTCGGATTACTGATCAGATTGTAAAATACCAACGCTAATCCTCCGATCACGAACATAAATAAGATTCCACATCAGATAATGATTCATCTTATAGAAATCTTTGATGTAGGTTTTGTGATGTTCGCTGATTGCTGAGGACGTGCCGGAGCTTGCTGTACAGGCGCCTGTTGCAACGGTTGCGGAGGCATCTGCGGCATCGGCTGCGGAGGGAGGGGTTGTGGAGGCATTTGCGGCACTTGATCTACCATTTTATTACACTAAGAAATTAAAGAAGTGATATATTAACGTGTTTTTTTTATTTTAAGGTGTACGGTTTCTTTTCTTTTGTGGGGAACTTTGCTGGGTTTTACTTGAGGTTTTTTACTTTGTGATCACATTATCTTTTTGTAGAGATATGCATTTGCTATCATCAGCAATGGCAACGTTCGGAAAAGTCAGACTACAAGTACTAATATTCAAAGAATATTGATCAGTCCGCACAAGATATTGAGCACAAATATATCACCAAGAAATCATTTGGTCATCTTTCGGCTCATCTTGATTGCTGTTATCGGTCCTACATTTTGGTCTAATATGAGATACGGAACCATCCGTAATTTCAATCAGAAAATAATTCATGGGATGATCAATAAAATGAGTCAGATAATAATAATGAGATATACGAGGAGGTATGCTCATAAATATCTTAACGTCTTTTTGAATCCGACAAATACATCTGAAAATTTTGCTGTCGTTTCTTTTGCGATATTCAATGCTAAATTTTTGTATCATAATCATATCCAGAACATTCCGAGAGAAACAACGATGGTAATGATCGCATTTGCGAGAGATATTTGCCCTGTCTGATCTGAATATCCAAAGGCATTACTCAATATCTGCAAAACGATATAGATACCAAATCACACCAAAAATTTGCTCATATGTTTTTTGGATGCGGTCCGGCTATATTTTATGATCTCTTTTGCGCTGAATGATTTTTCTTTTTTGGGTGAGGTAGATAGGAATATGATACCTATGATCACCAAAATAATGGAAAGCAATGCTAATATCCCCAATCATCAATCGATGGAACTTTTGGCGATATCCCATCCGAGCGAATTCATTCCGACCGTCCCTAATGCTCGAAATATCAGACTCACTAAAATCCAGAGTACACCTACTATCACAGGAGATAGAAGGAATCGTCGTCAGAATGTTCTTTTCATTTTTTTTTAATATGATAAAAAAACATGCAACTGTCACAAAATATGTATGGTTTTGATGTATTTTTTCAATCCAAAACTTGTTTTATCCTCAATCACATATTACATAATTTTTTACAAAAAAAGCAAGTTAAATATGGCATATCTCTAGTAATATTTAGCATTTTTCCCATCTCGCCTATATAATAGTATATAACTCATAGCTCACTACGTTCGCGTAATTAACCTTCGGCGTAATGTGCTGTACGTAATTTACTATTTGATTGTAATCATGGAAAACACCAACAATTCAATACTCTCAAAAATCATGGGAACCCTCTTTGTCGCTATGGGAATCTTTCTCGGCGTCTATGCATTTTTTACGAATGCAGCTTCATGGACACTGCAAGGCGGGATATCGTGGGATAATTCTCAATTTCTTAACAGCACTTTCTGGAATGCTAATCCCAGCACAGGTGATATCATCAAAGCGCTCTATGGAAGCGGCTGAGGAACAGCCTATACCAAGAACTGGAATGGATATACTCCTAGCACCTGTCCCATTGCAAGTATGAATGTTGTATACACAGGAAACTTGTCACTCACTACGCTAGCAGCAAATACTATTTATGTGCTTACCGGTACCAATTCTATCAAAAATAATACTATCACTACAACAAATTGTAGTGCTATTATAAGCAATCAAGCTACAAAAACATCATTCTTTACTAGTTGATATCAAAATACTCTAATCTCTGCAGATAATTCAAATAATGTTATTTTTGATAATATTAGCATCAATGGAAGCGGATGATGAACAGTTCCTCCACACATAAGAGATAACTACGGAATATCATCTGTGAATACAAACAATCTTACTTTAAATAATATCGATATTCATGACAATATGGAGGATCTCTATATCTTCAATTCACAATACATTTCTATAAACAATATCAAAACCTATAATGCACAAGATTGAATCTTTGTCGATAGTACTCAATGTGCGGTTTCTAGTACATTCGGAAACATCACTATAAATAATATGATGTCATACAACAATACGAGAGGTATCTCTATAGCGGGTGATGATCAATGATATGGGCAAGGAAGTTGCGACACTCGAACAAATACCAGCATCAGCAACAGCCAATTTTTTAATAATACTGATGGAATATTTCTAGAGTGACCTATCCTGAATACTATGATCTATAATTCAGAAATATATAATAACAGTTCTCATGGTATTGGAACAGCAGCATCACAACAAGGTAATGAAGGGGTCTATGGAATCCATTTGGTAGCATCCAACATCTACAACAATGCTGTATGAGCAGATCTATCAAACACTCAAATCCCTATGAGATATTATTGAACTGTAATAATAACTGGTAATGCAACCAATATCATTGGTTCATATGCAACGTGATCGTTCACTAGTTATTTTAATGATACTACTGCAAATTGTTCGATATGTACTACTGGTAGTCTAGGAACTAATCTCGTTTCTTCATTTGATTATTTCACCAATCCAACACAGGGAAATAATCTTTCTCTTTTACCGTGGGCATATACGGGAACAAATATGTATAGAGGACTGACATTGTGGTTATGAACTTCTCCTATTACCTATTCATTTTGAGGGATTGGGACTTTGAAACAAGTGTCACCTGTACGGTATTCTAGTATCGGAACCAATGCTATTGTAGGGTATGGTACTGGAGGTTCTTCAATGAACGCTGATCGAGATACATGAAAATTTATCTGATCTGATATCCATTTCCTTTCTTGAACTATCAGTGTAAATAATGGTAATTATGTCACTTCATGAATAGCACTTACACTCACAACACCTGCTAGCGCAACCTATAAAATCGTTTGAGATGTCGTCAGCGAGGTCACATGATTATTTACTGCCAGCATCCAAGTCAATGGTATCTTGTCGGGTGCTGATGGGACAAAAAATATTTTTGTTCAACTCTGATCCGGAACTGATTGATCTACATATTATAGTACTACAACTATATTAGACTCTCTATTACCTGTATTTACAGGCATCACCCAATCAGGGACTCTTGTAGCAAGTGGATGAGTATATAGTACGGGCATCAGCTTCACTTTCTCTGATTTCCATCTTTCTGGAGCTACCCTCAATGGCGCTCCTTATACAGGTAATACTCTCATTACTGGCGACGGAATCTACACATTTGCCGTGACTGATCTTGCTGGAAATAGTACAGGAACTACGTTTGAGATAGATAGGACAGCTCCGATATTTACAGGAATCACCCAATCAGGAACTTCTGTTATAAACGGGTGAATGTATACTACCGGCGTCACTATCAGTTTCACTGATTCCCATCTTTCTGGTGCTATTCTCAATGGCGTTCCTTATGCCTCTAGCCTCATTACTGGCGATGGTATCTACACATTTATTGTAAGCGATACGCTTGGCAATACTACAGGAATTATTTTTATTCTAGATAAAACAGCGCCTTCATTTACAGGAACTACCTTATCATCACTCTCTGTGATTTCTGGTGGATACTATACTACTGGCATCGCTATCACTTTCAACGATCTCCATCTTTCTGGAGCAAGTTTAAGCTGACTTAACGGAAATTCATATTATAGCGGAAACTTCCAAAACGGATCTTTAGTGACGGGTGAATGAATCTATAAATTTATCGTCAACGATACTCTAGGCAATACTACAGGGATAACCTTTACTCTCGATATGACAAATCCTATCATAACTGGCAACTCTCCAACGAGCGGACTTAATATCACGGGATGAAATACTATCAACTTCACACGATTGTGATCTGATACCAATCTCTCATGATATACTCTGTATATCAATAGTAGCGGATATACTACCACAGGTACAAATCTTGCTATCACGCTCATAAATGGAAATTATACTTGGTATGTGATTGCTGCTGATCGTGCGGGTAACACTGGTATGAGCTCTCCTCTTTCATTTATGATCACTACTCCGTTTTCTGGAAACGCAACTATCACAGGAACTAATATTATCTACAATACTAATCCATACACCAAAAATTATGTTTCACTTTATCTTCAGCCTAACCAACCTTGCACATATAGCATCACGGGAGATATCACAACACCTATCAGCTGATCTGCGCTTGGAGCATTGATTGTAAATCCATATCTTACAGGAGCTGATGGAGCTAAAAATATCTATGTAACCCTCTCTAATGCAAGTGGTGAAATTGTATCTAAAATAATCACCGTTTATCTCGATACCAGTACATCAGCACCAATTCTTACTTTACCAAGCAGCGGTGCGACAATTACATGAGCAATAAATCTTGCCTGGTCTGCTGTATGAGCTGATACCGTAGGACTTTCCGGATACCTATATTATATCTCTACAACATGAACGTTTGCAAGTTTGGTTACAAGCGGATTTACTACAATGACATCTGTAAGTATAGCTACTGGTTATTTTGGAAATACAGGAACATTCTATTGGTATATCATAGCAGTTGATAGATTGGGAAACTTCTGAACATCGGCCATCCAATCGTTCATATATACACCTCTCTATGATGTAATTCCAGATTCATTCTATTTTAATAGTATAAATAATGCGACACCCAACACCACGTATGTATCAAACCTAATAACCGTATCTTGATTGTCAGCCAACACTTCCGTACTCGCAAGCATAGATGTATGAGCACTCTATATCAGCGGAATTATGGTAGGTACTACCTGATATGTGCAGAATGGATGGCCCATACAAGTAGAGCTTATCTCTAGCAATAATTATAATAGTCGAGTGACAAGCACACTCACTATCGGATGAGTTTCTTCTACATTTAGCGTCACTACCGCCACTTCCAGCAATACTACTAATTGAGGCATACCTACCAATCTCTCTAGTACTGAAAGATTGCAGATCATCTCAGTATTTTCAGCGCTTAGAGATCTCTATGCAGGAGACAAACAGACTGAATTCTTAAATACCTTTTTGGTGATGCTTCAAAGCAGGATCAATACCGCTACTGATAGCAATCAAAGGGATGCATTACAATATCTCTATGACCTCTCCCATCAATATCTTGGCGGATGATCAATAAATAATACTAATATCTGAAATACTCTACGGATTATAAACGGCATTTATACTGCTCCTAATGGGAAAAAATATACGATCATGTATGACTCTACGAGGAATCAATTCACCTCTTCAAATTTTCTTACCCCAAAATATTTCCCTACCTTGGACGTATTGAAATATACGATAGATATCAACAACCCTGTTGGATCAAGCTATTCATCAGCAAAGACCATCAAAGCGCGATGGTGAGTAGTACCTATGGATGGCCAACGACAGACATCTCCTTATACTGCCCCTAACCACAAAGTATTCTATTTCTTCAAAACACTTGATGGACAATATTCTTCCTATACATTCACTTCAGTGAGATATTTTGATAGTCTAGAAGCAACGAAAGGATTTATTCATGACAGTAATCAATAGATTAACTAATAATGAATAACTAATAACTAACAACGATGGAGTTTTAATATTATTGAAACAAACCATTACTGTTAATTGTTAATTGTTAGTTTTTAGTTTTTAGTTGTTAGTTATATTTCTAGTGGTATAATTTTATCAACTCCTTTACTGTCGTATTTCGAGAAAATTCTTTTGATCAGATTATATATTCAGGATTTCATATCCATTGATCACGTTCAAGGATCGCTTGAATGATTTCTCTCCTGGATGACGGCGCGATAAATTTTACATTGCCTCGGACCACTTCTGGAAGAGAAGCAATATAGGTTGTGATCAAGGGTTTCCCCATAGCCGCTGCTTCGGTATGCACCGATCAAAATCATTCAGACAAGGAAGGCGCGATAATGATATCTGAGCTCGCTATCAGCGTACGCAGATCATTTTTTTCCTGGCTATCGAATATCTGTACAGAAGATCAGAGGCTTGCCCCGTCTTTTACGGGGTGATATTTCCTGATTTTCTTTTTGATGTATTCCGTCCTTTTTGAATCAATGAGATTGAATACGAAGAGCAATTGAGCATCCACTACCACCAGCTCAGGCAATGCACGGACAAGATAATCCAGCCCCTTAGATTTTCATGCATGTCCGTAATAGGTAATTACGAAGCGGTTATTCCAACCGTACTTATTTTTTCGTGTTTGAATATCAGCAGCAGAAACTTCTTGAGGATTTCGGAATGACGCATCTACACCATTGTAAATCATCTTGATTTTTTTGTCCGAGATTCCGTAGACCATCCTGAGTGAATTCATCGTATAATATGATACACAATGATATGCGTCGTAAGGGAACCAGAATATAATCTTTTCCAATACTCTGTAAAATATACCTTTAAACCATCATTTGTAGCGTGTCCGAAGTCTTCAGAATATTTCATGGACGGTAAGGATTACTCTTTTGTGGAAAAATTTTCCGAGGATACTTGCGGGTATCGCTCCTCCATACGTGCTGGTATGGATTAAAGAAATATCTTTGTGTTTTTTGAAAATCCTTATCCCTTTGCATAACGCAAAAAACATAAAACTGATCCTATTTTTTCCGATTCTATAGATATGAAAATTTTCCTTCCCTTCGTAGGCAGGCAACTCCTGATCAAAGCGGCTCGTCAAGATGGTGATGGTGTATCACTTTGCAAACAAGCGAGAAATTATAGCTTCAAATACCGTTTCCGATCAGCCTTTATGCGGGATATAATAATCTAAAACAAAGAGAATATGTTTGTGCATGATGACAAAATAATAAAATATCACTTCGTGATGTAATGGATGGTAATGAATTGTAATTACATGAAGTATATTACGCTCGCGAAGCGAGCTCATTACATGGGATACATTACATATTTAATTTTTTATTTTTATCTTTTTAATCAAATATTGCAAACAGAAAAATATTTCAAAAATTTGATATATTCTCCTTAAAAAATTTCTTCTGTTTTTTATTGAAGAATGAATCAAATTTTTATCTTCAAAAATTTGACAAAACGACCTTCGAGGGGTATACTTGAAATGTATTTTATTTACCCGGGAATGATGTTTATCAAAGCAAAAAAAATAATCGCTCACATCCACCACCACAAACAGCATTATGCGTTGTGAGTTTTCTGATCGTTTGCCGTCATCAAGATGATTGCTTTGTTTGCAGGATTTCTCTGAGCGGTTGCGCTTATCAGCAATCATACCCAAGCCGCTTATGAAACGTTCTGTAGTGATAATGCATGAAGTTTGGATGTCCCTGTATCGGAATGTCAGACATTAGTTAATTTGTATAATTCTACCAATGGAGATAGCTGGTATATCAACAGCAATTGGTGAAGTTCTACTACCGTTTGTAATAATAGCAATGCGGGTTGGTTTGGTGTGTATTGTAATGGCGGACATGTAAATGAGATTGAATTAAGCAACAATAATCTTATATGAACTCTATCCTCACTTACTGGGCTTTCTAGTCTTTGAATACTTTCTTTAGACAATAATCTACTAACAGGTAGTCTTCCTAGTTTAGCTGGGCTTTCTAGTCTTTGAATACTTTCTTTAAATAATAACTACTTATCTACTCTTCCTAGTGATGTGTTTTCTGGACTTTCTAATCTTCAAATACTTTCATTAGGCGCTAATCAATTATCAGCTCTCCCTAGTGATTTATTTTCTGGGCTTTCTAATCTTAAAGATCTTGATTTAGACGGTAATCAGTTATTAACTCTCCCTAGTGATTTATTTGCTGGGCTTTCTAATCTTCAACGTCTTTTTTTGTATAATAATCAGTTATTAACTCTCCCTAGTGATTTATTTTCGTGACTCTCTAATCTTAAAGAAATTCATTTATGATACAATTTACTAATAGGTAGTCTTCCTAGCAATTTATTTTCGGGACTTGCTAATCTTCAATATCTTGATTTAGACGGTAATCAGTTATTAACTCTCCCTAGTGATTTATTTGCTGGGCTTTCTAGTCTTCAAGATCTTTTTTTAGACGGTAATCAGTTATTAACTCTCCCTAGTGATTTATTTGCTGGGCTTTCTAGTCTTCAAATACTTGGTTTAGACAGTAATCTACTAACAGGTAGTCTTCCTAGCAATTTATTTTCGGGACTTGCTAATCTTCAAATACTTAGTTTAGGCGGTAATCAGTTATTAACTCTCCCTAGTGATTTATTTGCTGGGCTTTCTAATCTTCAACGTCTTGGTTTAGGCTTTGGTCAGTTAACAACTCTTCCTAGCAATTTATTTTCGGGACTTTCTAATCTTCAATATCTTGATTTAGACGCTAATCAGTTATTAACTCTCCCTAGTGATTTATTTGCTGGGCTTTCTAGTCTTCAACATCTTGGTTTAGGCGGTAATCAGTTATTAACTCTCCCTAGTGATATATTTTCGGGACTCGTTAATCTTCAAGAACTTTATTTAAACAATAATCAATTATCTACTCTTCCTAGTGATGTGTTTTCTGGACTTTCTAATCTTCAAATACTTTCATTAGGCGCTAATCAATTATCAGCTCTCCCTAGTGATTTATTTTCTGGGCTTTCTAATCTTACTGATCTTGCATTATATAATAATCAACTCGTTACACTTCCTGAATCACTCACAGGACTCACTAATTTATCTGTTTGATATTTAACTCTTGATACCAATAAATTATGTACTGCATCTATGAGTCCAGCCCTTCTTGCTTTTGCAAACCTGAAAGCAGGTTGAACAGATTGGCAAGCTTCTCAAACTCCAGATACATGTGTAGTACCTACATTTTGTAGTTCAGTCACTGATATTCCGGTGTCAGAATGTGAAGCATTAGTCAGCTTATATACTAGTACCAACTGATCCGGCTGGACTGACAACACAAGATGGTGAACTTCAACCACTGTCTGCAACAATAGTAATGCCGGATGGTTTGGTATCACTTGTACTAATAGCGGAAACCCTAGACACATAAGATTGATACTTTTATCAAACAATAATCTTTCATGAACTGTATCTTCTCTCACAGGATTAGTTAATCTTACAGATCTTTATCTAGATAGTAATCATCTGACGAACATCTTACCTGGCACATTTGATGGACTTTCTCTTCTCAATACTCTTGTTTTGAATGATAATACTATAACCAACATCCCTGTTTTAACTGGGCTTTCTAATCTTCAAGATCTTGAATTAGCCAATAATCAAATAACTACTATTCCAAATAATATATTCGACTGATTACCCTCTCTAACGAATCTTTTATTGGCTATAAATCCACTCATCAATATTCCGAGTAATACTTTTTCTAAATTATCTAGCCTTCAAGAGCTTTATTTATACAACGACCAATTAACAAACCTTCCTAGTGATGTGTTTTCTGGACTTTCTAATCTTCAACTTATTCATTTATGAAATAATCAACTTACTGATATACCAAATTTATCTGGATTAATCAATCTTTCTCAATTTTACTTATCACAGAATCAAATAACAAATAT
>JAHFJL010000035.1:4681-11671 GCA_023245855.1 bacterium | reverse complement strand
ACAACCAAAACGATAGTGATCGATATCATAGAATCTTATTTTCAAGAAACCGATATGGTAAAACTCATGGGACTTCCCACCAAAGAATTCGGAATATTTCTCGTAAACAACGAAACCAAAAAATCTTGAGCGATTTTACCCAACACCAAAGGAGTCCCTGACATAAAAACAGCTCTCGGACTCATAAAACAAAAATACGGCATCAGTGGTAATGTAAGCATGTATAGTTTCAGGACAGAAAGAATCACGATAGGAGTATAATTTTAAATTGTTTTGTAAGGGCGAAGAATCCCGTAGTGTACACGAGACAAGCATTCGCCTTTTATACAAAAGTAAGAAAAAAAACAACAGAAGCTAGTTATGCGATATCAGATTAATTTAATTATTCCTTTTTGTACAAAATGAGAATATTTATTATAGGTCCTGGCTGAGTTGGAAAATCTACTTCTGGAAAGATATTAGCCAATTTAGTAGATTATAATTTTATAGATTTAGATGAAGAGTTTTACAATAATATTGGGAATATATGAGACTTTATCAAAAAATTCTGATATGAAAGTTATTGTTTTAAAAACTCTAAGTTATTTTATAATATTTTAAATAATAGTTCTAAAGATTGTGTAATTTCTCTTTCTTCATGATTCTTAGTTCATGAGAATTTAAATGAATTAACTGAAAATCATAAAAAGACATTAAATGAACAATGAGTTATCCTTACATTATTACCTTCCAAATCTATTGAAGAAAGTACAAATATTGTAGTTAAAAGACAACTTTTAAGATGATTTGGATTAAATGAAGAAAGAGAAAAAAATAAATTTATTAAACGCTACACAATATATGAGAAATTATGAGATATTCAAATATTCTCATATGAAAAACCAGAAGTAATTGCAAAACAAATGCAAGAAGAAATAGACTTTTTCACTAGAAATTTAAATAAAAAGAAGTTTACATCACGCAACACTTGTTATCAAAACATCTCCATAGATCATGAGGTCAGATAGCAAGAAACAATAATCATAAGATAAAATCTAGCATCACGTTTATTTCTACAATATTCTTTGACAAAAAAGCACATATCCAGTATAATAAACTGATAATTAAAAAAATTAGCTTTTTTTTATTATATAAATCTAAAAAATATGGAAACATGATCACAATATACTCTAGCAACCTTTGCGGTATGATGCTTTTGGTGCGTAGAAAAAGCTTTTAGAGAAGCGCCTGGAGTCAAAGACACTATGGTATGATATGCTTGAGGTATGGAAATAAATCCAAGCTACGAGCAAGTGAGCGCACATGAAACCGGACATAGAGAATCAATCCAGATCACTTACGATCCCACACAGATTTCGTATCAGAAACTTCTTGATATGCTGCGATCGATGATAGATCCTACAGATGATACAGGACAATTCACAGATAGATGACCGCAATATAGGACAGCTATTTTCTATCATTCTCCTGAACAGCAAATCATTGCCGAGGAAAGCAAAAAAAACCTAGAGATGCAAAACAAATTTGATAAACCAATTATTACGGAAATACTGGCATATACCACATTTTATCCTGCAGAAGAATATCATCAGCAATATTATAAAAAATCAGCTTTCCATTATGCCTTATATCATCAAGCTTCTTGACGTGATATATTTCACAAGGAACACGGTGAAATACATACCGAACCTGTATTTGAAAAACCATCACCAGAACATTTAAAAAAAACATTAAATCCTTTGCAATACAAAGTCACACAGGAACAAGGGACAGAAAGACCATTTGAAAATACCTATCGAGACAACAAACGTGTAGGAATCTATATAGACATTGTTTCAGGTGAACCCTTGTTTCTTTCTACAGATAAATATGAATCTTGAACAGGACGACCAAGTTTCACCAAACCCATCAGCGAAAACGCGATTTCATGCAAGATAGATACAAGCATATGAGTAGAAAGGACAGAAGTTCAAAGCCATTTTGCAGGTTCTCATCTATGACATGTATTTAATGACGGCCCTACACCTACAGGCAAACGTTATTGCATGAATTCAGCAGCTATGGAGTTTATCCCTATAGAAGATCTAGAAAAAAGAGGATACGGAAAATATCGTGAGCTCTTAGAAAAGAAATAGATTTTACAGAATTTTAAGCACAAACGGTTGACATTAAATAGATAATACTTATAAAAAAATCTACAGTAAACAAAAAAATAAACTTAAAAAAAACAAAAAAACATGGCAAACAAAATCATCATTACCGAACCAGCACTTAGATTGGGAGTCACTCTCAATGCTAAAAAAGCTTACAAAGTGGTTGCAGTAGAATTAAACGCACCAGAGAAAAAAACACCTGTCAGTGAGGTTTTTATGGGGAAAAACCATTCTGAACATCTTCCAACAGAAAGGAAAGAAGGATGTGTATATGAAGTTCACCGGATACGGTATGCTCCAGGAGGACATCATGTACCAGGCCAGCAAAAACCGAAACAATCAAAACATGTGTTTTTTGTTTTTGATGAGCCTTCCAAGATACTAACGATTGTATCACCAGATCCTCGGTACATTAGCAAAGTTGCAAGTACCATCAGCAACACCGTATTATTTAAGGAGGAAGTAGAACCTTATACACATATGGTAAAATTGAATGACACGGTACAAAAAGAAAAACTTGGAAACATATTTTCAGAGATTTTTCCTTCCAACATTAGTGAATTGAATGTAAAAGATTTGGACACAAAAAATTTAATGAGTCGCTCCAAAATTTTGGAACCGTACAAATTAGAATTTGTAGAAGAATAAAAATATGAGGTTTTCCGTATTCGGAAAGCCTTTTTTTAATTTTTCTATTGTGCGGATTTGATTTCGATTCTACATCTACGATACTTGACTTTTTATAGGAAATATATATAAATTTGATATAATATTTATACAATACGCTCCGTTATGAGTCTGAATAAAGCTAATTTCTTTCAAACACTATGAGCCGCTTCATTGATGATTCTCTGAACGCAGTCTTGTGCATTACACAAAAATCTGACGGAATGATGACAATGGGATGAAAAGAAAACGAGCCCGATTGAGCATATCGATACAGAAAAAAGGATAAATGAAAAGGATAGAAAAGTACATAATAAACTCATACGCAAATTAACTGAACAATATGCTAAATCAGGAGATGGTTGAACTTATTATGGCAAACATATAGTAGATTTTTGAAAATATAGTATCAATGATGAATGAAGATTCGCTGATATTCATGGTAAGATGGAAGATTTTTATACAGAAAGATTTCATTCTATAGGTAAAAAAGAAGATTCACTGATAGGACATATAGAGGGGGATGGAGATTTTTTTTCAAAAAGAAAACTATTTTACGAACAAGTATTTTCATATAGAGAACCCTATGGTCTCATCATAAGATTTGGATCAGATAACTCTAGAGATCAAACATTCAAAATATATGATACGATAGAGGTGGAAGACTTTGATGGAATCATCAATACGACGGAAAAAGATGTAAAATCATCATATTATTATGAATGATGGTGATGGTGAGAGTGACAAGATAATGAGTGAGCATTTAAATCATATGTATCAAAAAAACCGAAAGAAGAAAAAATACTCTGGTTCATACCAGAACATTATTATGATTTAATAAAAAATCATAAGCATTATGAAACATATGGAACATTATTAGAGAAACCATCAAAAAAAACGCTAAAATATGCTGATAAACATGGCTTCCTTTTGAAGCCGAAAGTATTAATATTAAGGAATATAGACAGTTACGACACTAATCATAACAACGATCTTATCGAATTACGAGGGATTTATATCCGAATACCAGAGAAGAAACCAGAAACTAAAATCATAAAAGATACCCTAGCACAAATTATAAAAGAACCGATAAAAGAGATCAAAAAAGACACGATAGTAAAAATAGCTCCAGAACCGATAAAAGAGACGGAGAAGAAGATGAACGAGATTTTCAACTATGGACAAAAAGTGATTTTTGAAAGCAATTCAAAAGAATTTTCTGATAAAAAAGTAGAACAATGACTAGATAAACTCTATGAACTCTTAGTGAAAAATCCTACATTGAAAATAAAGATTACGGGATATTTTTGAGGAGAACACTCTGCATTGCCATTAGAAAGAGCAGAAAAAGTGAAACAATATCTCGTGAAAAAATGAATCTCGATTGATAGGATACAGACAGCATGAGGGCAAGAAAGAATCGCACAATCCATCAAGATCGAAATAATCAAATAATATTTGTTATATTTTTCTAATAATTTTTTTTGCTAACCAGACTGCCACCAATCCATAAAGTATTCCTCGCAAAGCACCGACGATTACATCGGTTGGATAGTGCATCCCATTGTGCATCCTGCTAAACGCCATCATCACCGCAAATCATAAAGCGATAGGCCATACACGAGGGATGAAACACACCACTACAGTAAATAATGCTAAGACATTCGCCATATGACTCGAAGGAAACGAAGTATCAGTATAAAGATTCCCTATCGGATGGATCAGATCAGGATGCGCAAGATACGGTCTAAGTCTCAATCATCGGATATAAGGGAAAGACATTTTAAATCATCATTCTCAGATTACAAAGAACAGGAGAATCGAGAAAAGAAACGCGAGCAGCACTATTTTTCGATTTTTTTTACATTTCCACGTAACCAAAACTACAACAACCACCCAAAGAAGCGCTAGAAAAAGCTTTAAACTAATGATAAGCGAAAGCGTATCTACGATTGTCCCTTCTCATAAATGATTGATATAGTGTACGATTGAAAGATCCATGAAAATAATAAGTAGTAAAGTTTTATTGTAGGGAACGGTCGCGACCGTTCCTTACGAATTTTATGATATTTTTATTTTTCTAATATTATCAACAGATATCCAGGCAGCCATCATCCCATATCAGGTTTTATCCACATCGAAAGGTTTGACTGCACAAGGATTCGCAAGATGGATGATGATGCAATATTTTTTTCCATGAGCATATGCAAGCACTTCCTGCAAGATAGTGGTCGTTCCTATATCAGCATAGCTATATTTTTTTAGGATATTTTGAGTTTTTTGTACATCTAAATCAGAGAATTGTTCTACTTGAGAAACAGTCGCCTGCACACTGACAGGAGAACCAGAATCCTTGAAATAAACGATATCACCTGCCTTTATTTTGTCCCAAGGAGCGCTCTTGTTTTTGTATCGACGCGTTTCGATAGTTTTTTGTCCCATGAGAATCCTTTGCGTCAATCATCGGGATTTTTTCATGATAGCGAGATGATCCATAGAGCAAATCAGAAATAAAGTATTTTTGTAATATTGTTGTAGGGAACGGTTTGAAACCGTTCCTTACACTACACCACGTCATTCTCGCGAAAGCGGGAATCCATAGTATGGATCCAGACTGCAACATCTAACGCCGGAATGACATAGAGAACGGTCGCGACCGTTCTTTACGCTATTTACGATAAAGGAATATACTAGGTTTTCACTTACGATCCTTGATTACTTCGTACGGTTTATGAATTGCAAATTGGAACGAGTTAGAGATTATTAGAGCTCCAGAAGCCATATTTTTGAAGATTCGTGACTCGATATCGCTCATTTGTTGGGGAAGAAGATAGACGTAGATATAATCATATCCGTGAATATCTGCCAGAAGAAAATTCTTTTTCAAAAGCCTGAGATCAGGATATCACAAAATTTTATTGAGAATCTTTCCATAAAAATGAGGGAAGAACTGGATTTCATATCCATCAGCTTGCACACCGAACGTCCTATCAAAAAATCTCATCGCCTTGCCATCACCGCATCAGAGATCTACAAGCTTCTTTCCAGGAACAAGTTTCAAATGCTCCTTCATAAGACGAATATGCCTATTGAACGACGGGATATACATCGCCAAAGTATTGCGTTTAAACATAAAAACGAGCAATCCGTAGATCACCCGCAATGAAAAAAAGATAACGAACATCAAGAGAAGAGAAAGCACTATTTGTTTGAGGATCATATGTTTGAAATGAGTGAAAAACTAAAAAATAACAGTGAAAAACGATGGAATGTTTTATATCAAAATACCAATACTTTTCACTATTCACTTTTCACTATTCACTAATTATTTATTTGTGATTTGGATTGTGAACAACAACACCTTTTCATTTATTTGTTCGTAATATCCATTCTGCTTTAAGCAATGCTCTATATTGCCAAGCATATTGAGCGACAGTAAAGATAGTTGTAGTTACGATATAGAGACCGACTCCGGTCTTCATGCTATAAACAAACGAACCGATCATGACTACCATAACGATATTCATAGGTCACATCATTTTGTTCATATCAGGAACCTTTTGACCAGGGACATTGGGAGTAGCTGGTTTTGAAAGCGTTGTAAGTTTGGTTTGCAAATATGTGAACACTGCAGCCAAGATAGTAAGTACGATATTTTTAGTACCTAAGAGATCCATACCAAGGAAATGGGTATTGATTACTCCAGTTTGAAGCGCATCTGAAGTTATGAAACGAACTCCGAAACCATGGAAGAAGCTATATAACCGTTCTTGCGGGATAGTTGCGGCAGCCATATGTCTGATCACAGAGTACAACCCGATGAATACAGGGATTTGGATGAGCATCATCAAACATCCTGTAAGTGCGCCTTTCCCGTCAGTCTTAAATACTTTCATCGTCTCTTCAGAAAGTTTTTTTGGATCATCCTTATATTTTTCTTGGATCTCATTCAATTTAGGTTGAAGCGCTCACATCCCCTTTTGCATATCATTTCCTGCCAAAGATTGTTTGATCATAAGCGATCTTATAGTGATCGTCAAAAGCACAATCGCGATACCGAGATTACCATTAAAAATTCATAGAAATATCACCAATATATTGAAAATCGGACGATACAAAAGCTCTGTAAACAACATTCACAACATAAGAAAATTTTATCATATAAAATTTT
>JAHFJL010000035.1:0-4581 GCA_023245855.1 bacterium | reverse complement strand
TCTCCCATAGCTTTGACTTGTTTAGTGATTTCTGTTCTTCTATCTTGAGTCAATGTAGGCACTCTAACGATGATATAACTTCATTCATTTTGAGGAGTAAGCCCGACATTCGCATCATAGATAGCTTTTTCCACATGTTTGAGTTCATTTTTATCTCGAGGTTCAATTTTAAGAGTTGTTCCATCCATAAGGGTTACATGTGCGATTTGAGGGACTTTCATAGATCAGTATGATGCTTCTACGGTAATATTTTCTACCAATCCAGCTGAAGCTCTTCCTACTTGCAACGCTTTAAGTTCTCACAAAAAGAATTGAATGGATTTTTCCATTTGTTGAAGATACGGTGTCAGATTCATGAAAAAAACGATAAGATGATAAAATGTGATTATTCTCAATTTTTTTTAGTTTTATTTTTTTAGCTTTCAGCTTCGTGCTTTCTGCTTTCTGCTTTAAGCTTTATGCTTTAAGCTCCGCACTTTAAGCTTTCCGCTAAATATCATACCAAAAGGGGCAAAATTTGCAACCTTATTTTTTCTTTCTTTCGTACATATCGACAAGAAAAACAACCAAAGAAATCCCCGCACTCGTCAAGAAAATTCTGAGCGCGATAGCCCTGAAAAATTCCAAAGGGAATAATTGGACCAAGAGACTTGATGCATCGAACGACCAGTTGCCTTGCGGAAAGAAGATCTGATGAAAAAGATTAAACAGCGCTTCAAAATCAATCGTTATGGCAAGCAGCAACAGCAAAAAGAAACCGAGCGCAATGCACGATCACCGCAAAAATCATCTGATGATAAGCGACTTCTCTTTCTGGAAAACAAACAATACAAGAGAGAGAAAAAACAAGATACAGGCAGCAGTCTCTAGAGCAACAAGGGTATTGAAAATAGAGCGTACATCCTGCATATGGCTCTTTTCAGCAGGTGTAAAGATAGGATCAAGCTCAGCATTCCCTTTTAAAAAAGAATATACATTCTGGATATACACCACGGATTGTTCGGAAGAAACGTTTAGATTTTCTCCACTATAAGAGAGAGATTCACGAAAATGGAATGAATAATAAAGCAAAGGGCTCAACAGCAAAAGCAAGGCAACGGATACTGCAAAAATCGGTAGAAAAACTTTTTTTAGAAAATATTTGCTCATAGACGGATACCAGCAGATAAAACAGAACGAGTATATTTTTTTGGAGCACAAAGCCAACCAAATAATAATTATGGAATCTAAAGTATTAGTCTTTAAGCTTGCCGCTTTATGCTTTCCGCTTTCTGCCAACAACCCATTGTAAATTCAAAGGAAATCATTAGTATCTAATTGACTTATTTCGATCAGATCCCATACCAGCGAAAGCGTTCTCACTCTTCTGTCCTCCGGCGCTCACACAGGACAATAAAAGGGTGCACCGGACCAACAAAATACAACCTATAAAAAGATCATAGGTGGACATGGAAGAAATAAGAAGAATGCTTTTTTTAAATTTTCCAAAAAAACAATGACAACATTCCAAGACCTATGACTTTCAGAACAAACTCTGGAAGCGCTCAACAAAAAATGATTTGTAACACCTTCTCCTATCCAAGAAAAGGTGATTCCTCTATTGCTCAATTGAGAAAAAAATGTGATTGGACAAGCGGCTACCGGAACAGGTAAGACTGCAGCATTCGGTATTCCATTGATAGAAAAGCTCAAACCAGGCAAAAACGTACAATCGCTTATCTTAGCGCCTACGAGAGAATTAGCTACTCAGATAGCTGAAGAGATCAATTCTATGCAAGGAAACAAAAAACTTTCCGTAGTAGCGATTTATGGGAAGCAATCCTACGAGATCCAAATGAGAGCAATCAAAAGAGGGATAGATATCTTGGTAGGAACACCAGGAAGGATCATGGATCACCTTAAACGCAAAACATTAAATCTGAAAGATATCTCTTATTTCATCCTCGACGAAGCGGATGAGATGTTGGATATGGGATTCGAAGAGGACATCCAAACGATATTCAAAGAAACCAACCCAGAAAAGAAGGTATTGTTATTTTCTGCAACCATGTCAAAAGACATTTTGCATATCGCGAAAAAATATATCGGAGCCTATGATTTAGTAGCGGTAGAAAACAAAGAAGAGACAGGAGAAAAAACAGACCAAACATATTTTGAAGTTCAGGAAAGAGATAAATATGAGTTGCTTCGCAGGATCATGGATACAGAGACAGATTTTTACGGGATCATTTTTTGTCATACAAAAGCTGATGTAGACATGCTCGTCTCTAGATTGAATGATGAAGGATATAGTGCAGAAGGACTCCATGGCGACCTCGCACAAAAACAAAGAGAACATTTCCTCAAACGTTTCAAAGACAAAAAAGTGAATATCTTGGTTGCTACGGATATCGCAGCAAGAGGAATCGACGTCAACGATGTCACTCACGTCATCAATTACGCGATACCGCAAAACGCTGAAAGATACACGCATAGAATAGGAAGAACAGGAAGAGCAGGTAAAGCGGGAACAGCGATTACCTTCATCACGCCAAAAGAATACAGCAAGATGTCCTACCTCAGAAAAGTGAATAAAGTGGATATCAAAAAAGGTCAGATCCCTGATATCAAAGGAGTTATCGAAAAGAAAAAAGACAAGCTGAACGAAAGCATTCAAGGAGTGCTTACCAAAGATAGTCATAAAAATTATACAGAAATAGCTGATAAGCTGATAGAAAATACCAACCCTCGTGATGTCGTAGCTGCGCTCTTGAAGATGCATTACGAAAGTGATTTTGATCAATCAAAATATCGTGATATTGTAGAGCAAAAGAGATGAGAAAAAGGAGAAAGATCAGAATTCGCCAATAAATCAGGAGAAGTAAGACTCTTTGTCGCATTAGGAAGAAGAGAAGGATATACGGCTCATTCACTCTTAGATCTGATCACAGAGGAGTCAGGAGTAGCAAATAGAGAACTCAACGATCTCAAGATGATGGACGATTTTTCTTTCATCAGCACGACACCAGAAAACGCGGAAACTATCACCAGAGCTTTCGCAAACAAGACCATCCAAGGAAAAAAAGGCATCATCAATAGAGCAAAAGAAAGCGATAGATCAGCATGATGAGATAGAGGACCAAGAAGAGATTTTGGTGGAAGTAGATGAGGATCAAGAGACAGATTTCCAAGAAGAGAATGATGATCTAGTTTCCCAAGAAGAGACTCTGGACCAAGAAGAGATTTTTGAGATAAAAAAACATTTGGAGAGAAAAGAGAATTCGGACCAAAAAAAGAATGAGGTGACGCTCCAAAAAGAGAATTTACTCCAAGAAAAGAATTTGGAGATAAACCCTCATATCCAAAAAGAGAATTTTGAGCAAAAAGAGATTTCTGAGATAAAAAATCATTTGGTGACAAAAAACCGTTTTGAGATAAAAAATCATTTGGCGATAAAAAAGACTTCCCACCAAGAAAACCATATAGAAAATAAAATAAGACGCCTAGTGCGTCTTTTTTTTATGATTGAAAAAAAACAAAGAATAACTACACTGCAAAAACAAATGAGAAATAAATTAGGGACTAGGGACAAGATCCATGGTCCATGTCCCAAAAAATAATTTTTTTAATTATTTTTTTAATTAGTATGTCTTTAGCTAACAAATATCGTCCGCAGACCTTTGACGCCATCATCGGACAACAGCATATCACAGAAATCCTCAAAGCACAGATGAAATCGCTCAAGCAGCTTCATCACAATTACCTATTATTCGGACCAAGAGGGACAGGAAAGACGACTGCAGCAAGAATTTTGGCCAAAGCGCTTAATTGTTTGGATCTGCAAGATGGCAATCCTTGCAACAAATGCTTCAACTGTATGACCATCAATGAAGGCAAGACATTGGATTACGTAGAGATAGATGCCGCTTCACATACCGGAGTAGATAACATCAGAGAAGAGATATTGGACAAAGCCGCATATCCGCCAGCAAATCTTAAAAAGAAAATCTACGTGATAGATGAAGTCCATATGCTCAGTAAAGGTGCTTTTAATGCACTTTTGAAGACGATTGAAGAGCCAAGAGACAATGTATGTTTCATCCTTGCGACCACAGAGCTCCAAAAAGTGCCTGAAACCATCGTTTCTCGTTGCCAAGTATTTAATTTCAAAAAAGTGGAAAAAAAAGAGATAGGAAAATTTTTGAAGGAGATTTGCAGGCAAGAAGAGCTTACCTCAACTGAGGAAGCCATAGAATTGATCGCTAAGATTGCAGAATGATGTGTACGTGATGCAGTGAAATATATCGACCAAGTCAGCGTGCTCGGCAATATCGACGAAACCCATATAACGAAATTTCTCGGCGTCGCATCTGAAGTATTGATCAAAGATTTTTTGAATTTGATCCAAGCGGGCGACGCAAAAACCATTTTCGAGAAAGTGGACGACATCCACAACCAAGGCATAGATCTACAGAGTTTCGCGAAACAGACACTCATGTATATCGACCAAATATTTTTAGAAGATATCAATTTTTCTACAAAGATATCTGAAACATTCACGGATATCATCAGCAACATCAGATATTATCCTTATCCTGCGAT
>JAHFJL010000034.1 GCA_023245855.1 bacterium | reverse complement strand
AACGAAACATTCCTTGGAAGAATCGCTCTCATTGTTGTATTTCTCCGACGGAGGAATCGGTGCAAGACTGCATTTCCTTTTGCCTTTAAAATTATACAACAAAAATATCGTGGCTATACCATACGCGGACAAAATAAACAAACTCATTATTTCAGGGACTAGGAAGTAGGAACAAGGGACAAGGGATAAGGGAAATGGGGAATGGGGAATGGGGAATGGAAAAAGGAATAAAATTTAAATTAATTACATAGATAAATGATAAAAAATTTTGAAGACATTGTGTCTTGGCAAAAAGCTCAAGACCTAACTTTTCAGGTATATACGTTGTTTAAAGATTTAAGAGATTTTGGATTTAGAGACCAGATGCGAAGAGCTGGAACATCGATTTCTAATAATATTGCAGAAGGCTTCGAAAGAAAAACCAATAATGAATTTAGATATTTTTTATATGTAGCGAAATGATCGTGTTGAGAATTTCGTTCAATGTTATCTTTAGCAAAAAGAATAGGGTATATTCAAGAAGATGATTTCAGAAATATGTATATAACTGTTCAAGATATATCTAAGCTTATTTTTTGACTCATTAAATCTCTCAAATAAACCTTGTCCCATTTTCCAGGGACCATGACCCATTTATATGGTTAATATAAATTATGTTTTTGCTATTTTTTGCACTTTTTGTGCTGATTTTTACGGTATTTGAAAATATTTTTGTAGGGGTAATTTTTTGCATTATTTCACTATGTATTTTTTCAATATATCAAATTACAATTCATAAAAAATTTTCCTTAAAGATATATTTGCCCATTATATGCTGATTTTTTTTAGCGCTTGGAGTGTTTCTATGGAAAGAATATAACTATTATTCCAACAATACCTCATCAAATACTATTGTTTGAACAGGGATAATAAGTGATATTTCCAATGCATGAAAATATGTATTTAAATACCATAAAAAAGAATATCTCTTGTACTCCAAAAAAGAATATGCGATATGAGATGAAATACGGCTCGTAGGAAAAGTCCAGATAAATATGTCTTGATGTATGGTTCTGCATACCTGTCGAACGGTATCTTTTACTTTGTTGGACAATCCTCTTTTTTCTTGATGATTTGATTATCCTAAATGGCTCAAAATGAAAGGGCGAGAAGGAACGATATATGAGGACAATTCAATATTAATGAATAATGAATGATGAATAATGAATAATGATGGAATGTGATTTATAAAAAAAGTAAAACAGGGGATACAGGAAATGACAGTCGCCGCCTACGGAAAAAATCGTATTTCCTGACTCATTTTGGGGATGTTGATAGGGGATAGATCACAGATACCAGCGGATGATTACCAAAATTTCATTAATTCATGACTTGTCCATCTAGTTGCCGTCAGTGGTGGAAATATTTTGATGATTGTAGTTTTTTTACAATGCATTCTTATTTTTATCCCATTTTATCCGAGACTTGGACTGATTTTTTTGGCAGTTATTTGATATGGTTTGATATGTTGATTGGATTCCAGTGTATTTCGTGCGGTATTGATGGGTGGAATGAATATGGTAGCCTTATTTCGAGGAAGAGAAATCAATATTTGGAGATTATTGTCGATAAGCGGTATTATTATGCTCGTAGTGAATCCATATTTTCTGGTATATGACGTGGGATTTCTATTGTCGTACAGCGCATTGATAGGGATAATCTACTTTCAAAACAATGATAAATGAGAAATGATAGATGATAAATGAAAATCAAATAAGATACAAAAAGCACTTAAGTATGTCTACAAAAACTACATATCACCGAGTATATGAGCAAGTATAGGAATATTTCCAGTCATAATATTTTTTATGGGAAAGATAAATATTATTTGAATGGTCTGAAATTTGCTGGTCTTGCCTCTAGTCCCATTGGTGATGATCTACTGATTTATCAGTATTTGGGTATATTCCTGGTTGAGGTGGTGATGGTTGATTGGGATTGAAAAACTATTGATACAATATATCTACAAAGTTTCTGAACTTCTTTCGCAGTATGGGATATACCTTCTCGTTTCATGAATACGGGTCAAAGTCCTGATTCTTATCATAAGTGTATGATTTTTCATATATCGACGTTTGAGAAAAACCGAAAATAAGACAATAAAAAACAAAATTGACAGTTCTAGACAGGGGTTTTTAACATTTTTTTAGCATTTTTGATGATAAAATGTTAAAAAGTAGATATATAGTATATATATTTTCATCTTATAAAAATAAACCCCATAAAATAAACAACGATAGTATTTTGTTCTAAAAATGATGAGGGGGATTAAATAACGATGTAATAGACATACTATACATATATATAATAAAAATGGTATATAAAATAAGGGTAGCAAAAATATTATATATAATAGATAAGAACTGGTATATCATTATGTCTGATGAAGACAATGCTAACAAAAGGTTGTCACAAAATAGACAGTCATTCGTATTCTTTGCTAGACGGATGTGATCTTTATTAATCGAGAAAGGCAAGCCCACCTTAGAGGTGGATAAGAGAGTTTCCTTCCAAAAAAGTTAAATTCTTTAGAGAAGACAATCACTATAAAGGATTTACTATTTTTTGGAAGATTACTCTCGAAAAGGTGGTTTTGGATATAGCTTTAGATATTAATCTTGACTGTCTAAAATTGTCTTGTATTTGTCGCTTAGATTAGTAATGTACAAGAAACGTTACTGTGTGGAGACACAGAACGATCTTTGTATTTATTCGGAATATTCCAATAAATGCATCTATTATATCCCATTTGGCTGTGAGCCAAAAAAATTCTTTTTATATTGTATTTTAAATTGTACATGAAAAATTTTAAAAAATTGTTCGCTGTTGCAACAATCGTTGCTACAGTATCAATGGCTATACCTGTAGCAGTTCTTGGAGCTGCTAGTTATAGTTCAGAATTACAAGGTGCGTATGATTATGCTTACGGAGTAGGTATTACTACACAATCTTCTATTGATTCTGCTGACTTGTATGGATCTCTTCTTAGAGCTCCTATGGCTAAAATGATGTCTAATTACGCAACTGAAGTATTAGGAAAGACTCCTGACCTTACAAAATCTTGTTCATTTTCAGACACTGCTAATCAAACTGAAGAAATGCAAGGATATATCACTAAAGCTTGTCAATTAGGGCTTATGGGTGTTGGTATCAGTGCTTTTGCTCCAAACGGTGTAGTTACAAGAGCACAATTTGGAACAGTTCTTTCTAGAGCTCTTTACGGAGATGCTTACAATGAAGGTAATCCATACTATGCAGATCACTTGCAAGCTCTTAAGGATGCTGGAATCATGAATAACATCGATACTCCAAATGCTCCTGAAGTAAGAGGATATGTAATGCTTATGATGCAAAGATCTGATACATCATCAACAACCCCTTCAGTTTGTACAACACCAGAAAACGTGTTGTCTTGTTCACTTGGATTAAATACTTGTCCAACTGAATGTCAAACTAATACTACAGTAGTTAAAGCGGGTAGCTTGAATGTTTCATTAAATGCTAACACTATCGCTAACGGAACACAAGTTCCTTCAACAGGTACTGTAAAATTTGCAGTTGTTAATTTCGCTGCATCATCATCAGATGTATCTTTGAATACCGTTACTATCAAAAAGATAGGTCTTGCTTCTATTCCTTCTTCAACTAGAGTTTGGTTTGAAAAGAATGGAATAAGAGTATCTGGTAAAGCTGCATTCTCTTCAGATGGAACAGCAATCCTTTCTTTCGCTCCAGCATACGTTGTGAAAGCAGGAAGCACAGAAATGCTTGATCTTTATGTACAATTAGCTACATCAGCTGGTCAAGATTTCCAATTCGCTTCTATGGATATCGCATCAACAGCTCAAAATCTTAACGGTAGTTTTACAACTCCTACATTGAGAACAGCTGCATATACAGTAGCTCCAGTTATAGTAGATATAGTTTCTACAGGATCTACGTATACTACTATTACTGATAAATTACAATTAGCTGCATTCTCATTACAAAATAATGATACATCATCAGACACAAGAGATGTAGCATTTCAAAGTGTTACTTTGAGACAAAATGGAAATGCTAATCTCTCAAATCTTTCTAACGTTGTTCTTGAAAGAAATGGTGTAGTAATTGCTCAAAATCCAACAGTAAATTCTAGAGATCTTACTTTCTCTGTAAATGATACTGTTAAAGATGGAGCTACTGCTAGTTACTACCTTAAAGCTATGGTAAATAATGTAGATACTCAAGGTGGAGATACTTATGATTTCTCTCTAAGAAATACTACAGATCTAAACGCAAGTGAAGTAACAACTCAATTTAGATCAACAGTTACAACTATAACTTCAACTGGAACATCATCACTTGATTTAGGTATCTATACGGTACAAGGAGGTGATATATCATTCACAAGAGATACAACAATACCTTTGAGCATGAACTATGCTGCAGGTAGCCAAGTTGTTCTTATGCAAGGTACTATCACTGCTAAAAATGCAATCACTTTAGAAGATATCAATTCTCTTGGATTTACAGGAGCAGGATATTCTAATGATTTATCAAAAATGTTTACTACAGTTTACCTTTCAATCGGTAACTCTACATTCTCTTACAGTCCAGTTACTGGAGATATTGCAGCAACCTTCTTAGGGTCTGCAACTGTAAATGGTACTGCTCAAGTAAGAATGTACGGTACACTTAGAGATACAGCTCCAAGCGCTAACGTTAAATTCAACGATTTGAAACTTTCATCTTTCAATTTGATGAATTACGCTGCTAATGGTAACAATGTTACTACAGCTGGAGTAGGTTCTATCGGTGGAATACAAGTAACAGCACAAGTTGCTACATTAAATGTTTCTAGAACAGACGCTCTTGGTGATACAGCTATTGCAGCTGGATCAAGCGCTCTCACTGTTTACGGTTTGAGATTAACATCAACTCAAGGAAATGGAGTAACTGTAACTAGCCTAACTCTTCCTCTTTCTGGAAATGTTGTTGGTACTACAGGATTCCTTAATAATTCTTACTTAACATTATACATCAACGGAACAGCTGTTCAATCAAAAACTGTAACATCTACTTCAGTTGTATTTGATGGATTCAGTAAAACACTTACTCCAACAACACCAATGGATGTAGTAGTTAAAGCTGATTTCGTAGACGCATTTAGTCAAGGATTCTTCCAAGTAACAGGAGTCACTATAAATGCTTATGATACATTAACATCAAATACTGTAACTGGATATGCAACACCAGCAGGTGCTAAATTCACTATCGGTTCAGCTCAATGAACAATAGCAACAAGCAGTGATATACCATTAGCTAGTTTGTTATTGTCACCATCTATGACTCAAAAAATTGGAGCATTCAAACTTAGTGCTGCAAATGACGGAGTAAGATTATATGATGTAACATTGACAGGAACTAATCTTAGTAACTTAAGCAACTTCAACTTAGTAGATGCTTCTGGAACTGTAATTGCTACTGCAACTACAAACACTGCAACTGCTGTGACATTCTCACAAATTAACAATGCTCCAGTTGTAGCTAAAGATACACAAGCTACTTACTATGTTGTTGCTGATGTAAACAGTAATACAAATGTAGGTGGTGTTGCTATAACAGTAGACGCTTCTGCAACTACTATTAAAGGATCAAATGGTAACACTATAGCTGTTGCAGGTAACGATGTAACATGTAACACTATGGCAATCGCTGATAGCATCATAAAGATCGCTCAAGCTGCTAATACAAGTAAAGATCTTGGATCAAGTGCATTGAAATTCACTGTAACTGCTCTAGGAAAGAATTCTACAATTATGACAGGATTGACAACATACGTTTCAGTTGCTGGTTTAAGTGGTAACGCAGTTAAAGTATATAAAGGAGATACAACAGCTTCAAATATGCTTGCTTTCTCTGGAGTATTCACAAATGCTACTAACACAGTACTTGGAATCTACAATACAGGAAACGCTACAATTGACGTAGGAACACCAGTTACTTATACTATCGTTCTTGATGGAGCAATAGGTAACGGAACTAACGCAACTCAAGATTGGACAGTAAGATTGGCTGATATCGCATTTACAGGATATCTAGCAAGTACTTACAACAACCTTGGATCATTCCCAATGACATCAGTAAAATAGTTAACAAGCAATTGTTGCTATCCAAATACTATTCCGCTCTCGCGGATGTCAGAAAAAACCCTTCGCTTCGGCGGAGGGTTTTTTTTACTCCCTAAATCCCTCTGAAACAGAGGGACTTGTTACTCTCGTAAATCCTCTCTGAAATAGAGAGGACTTGTGTCCTCTTTGTAAAATAGAGGCGAGTATGTTCCCCTTCTATTTTAGAAGGGGTCAGGGGAAGTAATTTATAGGTTAGAGTAGATCTTTTTTTTAATTGTTTTTAATACTTCTCCTACATTAGATATTACCATATCATTAGTAAATCTTATAATAGTATATCAATGTTCTTGAAGTAGATATTCTCTAAGTCTATCATATTCTTTAATATCTTTTCTGTTGTGGATAGAACCATCAATTTCGATGATTAATTTTGAAGGATGATGGTAGCAGTCCGCAATAAAGAATCTATCTCTTCAGTTTTCTTCTCTATAAGCAAAAAGAGGCTTCTGTCTGTGAAACCTTAAGCCGTAAAACTGTTTAGCTTTTAAATGACTCCATAATATATTTTCTGATTTCGTTTGATTGTGTTTAAGATGTTTGGCGAAAGTTGTAATATAGTGTGGTTTACGATAAAAATCTATTTCTGTCATGATGGTATATCAGTTAAATATTCGCTCCCCTAACCCCTCTGCAAGAGAGGGGATAGTAAAGGGAAGAATAATTAGAATGTTTGTTGCCATGCAAACATATGGAATGAAAGCCAAGTATCACTTGATAAACATATCAATGTTTCATGCAGAGGCGATATTTGCTCATTTCCACAGACAATGATAACAAATCAAAAAAAGAAAAAAATGGACAAAGTTAGGACAAAAAAAGTCCCGCTTTGCGGGATAATTTCGACATCATAAAAGGATCTCACTTTGTTCGATCTTTTATTGTGTCTCAAATAAAAAAAATGGACAAAGCTAGGACAAAAAATAAACAAATCCCTCCCAACCTCCCTTTGTCAAGGGAGGAATCTTCTCTCCTTGACAAAGGAGGGTGAGGGTGGATTTGGACTAAAAAAAGAAAAAAAATAAATCCTCCGGTCCGCCTAAGCGAACCACCTCCCAGAGTTTATCCGGGACAGGCTCTCCTTTATCCATCTTCGTGGACAGGTCAAAGGAGGACAGAAAATATAAAAAAACTCCCTTTGGGATCAAAGGGAATATTCAGGTATGGAGAACAAATATAAATGTATAGACTAGAACTTCTTATATCACAAAGCAGTCAATTTTTCTCAGATATCTTTATAAGATTTACCACAAAGCAATCCTCATGCGAATCACACGTCTTGCGTCACCTCACACAGACAAAAATCAGGCATCTGAAAATTATTTTTAGTATCCTCATCAGGAAACTCTACATCAGCCATAATGAGACCAGTTAAATCTTCTTGGAAGACATCGATTTCTATGGTCAATCATCAATAAGGCAGATAATATCTATGTTTATGGATGCGTTTGCCGGGTACGTGTTGAAGCGAAGCAAACTCTTCAATCGTAAGATGTATCACTGATTCTTCCATCGAGGAGAGATCATCAGACCTCGTTAATTCTTTTTTCATGATTACCATGGTATCACCCTGTTTACGGAGCCTGACATGTGCATGATCACTTTCCAATGGGATATAGATATCCAGGAGATCTTTGTAGGGATGGTCATAAAGTCCAACAGGAATGTTTTTGAGAAGGTAAGTCTTTTCTAGTTCTAACATAAGGACGATTAAGAGCTAAAAGGACATTGATATTTGGTATTTGGATCTATTGATTCCTGAAGTAGCAGAGCAAGTTTTCATTCATTTCTAGAAAGTATGGATTCATAAGCGGATATTTTTTTGATATTTACGGGACAGGTAGAAAGAAAACCGTCAGGTGTAATATAGATATCATTATTTCTTTTGCAATATCATTGAGGGTCCGCAGTCTGTTTCGCTTGTGAACAAAAAACTCTTCCCGTAATGATCTCTGCGCCATCTTTCTTGTAAAGATTTTGTCTAGCATTATAGCTGCCTGAGGTAAAGCCAAGATTAAGAAGATCTTTTTCAAATGTTTTGACATCAACAAATCATGGAACATCAGTACCGCAAAGCTCTAGATATTTTAATTTCCATCCATACATCTCAGCAAGTTGTAGTTTACGTGCAAAATCTTCGCTGTCAGGAGTATTTTGACCATTAATGATCGCACTATTAAGTTTGATCTGAAGATGAGGATATTGGCTGTGAATATGAGCTATTCCATCAATGAGGTCTTCGATCTTGGTGGAAGATCAGGTTAATGTAGTATAAAGGTTTTGGTTAGTAGTATGGAGAGAAAGGTTGAGTACATCTATATGTTTCATAACTTCGGGACGTCTTGGAATAAGCGCTCAATTGCTCACCATCGTAGTTTTTGCTCACGAATGATGAAGTTTTTCGGTAATCTCTCAAATATCTTTGCGCATCATAGGCTCGCCCCCGCTCAGGGTTACTTGATTGATCCCCAAAGCATCTTTGGCGGTAGAAAAGATAAATGAATAATCATCGGCATTTAAAAGATTTTTTTCTGACCCATCACATCATTCTTTGTGGCAGAAACTACATTTGTAGTTGCATTTCTGAGTAAGGATATATCTCAAATCTCTTTGGGTTTGAGAGTGTGATTGTTGTGGAATTTCAGGCATTACAAGGGTGTCACTGTTTTCAAGATGTTTCATCTGAATTGATTATGATATAAAAAAACACCCTGATTGTAGATTGTCAGAAACAGAAAAAAATTGACAAAGCTAGGACAAAAAAAGAATCCCGCTTTGCGGGATAATTTTGACATCATAAAAGAATCTCACTTTGTTTGATCTTTTATTGTGTCTCAAATAAAAAATGGACAAAGCTAGGACAAAAAATGGGAATGAGGGAAAAGGGGAGAGGAACAAGGTAAAAAAATAGTATCTCCAAAAAAAACTCCCTATGAGAGGAGTTTTCTGAAGGAATAAGATATGTTAGAAGAATTTTACATTGCCAAATATTGTACAAGGTCCAGGACCACAATCACCTTTAGAGAATTTATAATATTTGTCTGGATGCTTAGGATTCATAACAAACGATATGTCCAAGGAATTTTGAGGGAATTGTTTATCGGGATGACACTCATTATTTCCAGCAAGATTATGATCAACACTTTCTATATAAATAACCTGAAATCATTGCAGAGATGAATAATAAGCATTGGTTTTATCAAATACTCAAGTCTCTATGATACATCATTTTGGAAGATGTATATTTGTTATTTCTTGTTCAAATGAGGTAGTGTGATCTTTGTAAAACACTTCCATATAATCAGGCATATCACCAAGAGTATCAGAAAGATAAATAATATTTTTATATCTTTTGAAAATAGCTGCTTTGGTAAGTTCGTAAAAATACGGTTCATAAAGTGCAGGGGTTGTTATTGTGATTCATAGATCATTGTAAATATACGTATAAAGATATCATGTTGTTATCGTTTCAAGAGATTCCTCTCAGTATTGATCTTTTATTTTAGTCCGATGATATATTTTTTGAGGAGTATCATCACCATTAAGTCATTTGACTATACGTCACGTTCATATTTTTCCAAGAATTTGAGGATCTGTATATGTTCAGGTATCTGGAGGTAAAAGGGATTCAAAAATTTTAGGTTGTTCAATAATGGGTGCGGGTGGTATTGTAACAATTTCTTGTTGGTTTCCACAACCTGATAAAAATAAGATTCCTAGGAGAGATAAAAAAATAGTTTTTTTCATTTCATTTTGGAAAGATAAATAAAAAGCATATATGGTTTTTGTAATCATTTTCAAACAAATAGGCGTGGAGATACCACGCCTAAAAATTACCTCAAGAAAAGGGCACAATAACTAGAAGTATAACTATTCAAAGGACCCATTTTATCCAGGAATTCTGTAAGATTCATAGTTTTAACCTGAGCCATAAAGAAAGTAGGAGCATCAAGGGGATCGGTATAATATACAGTAGATCCGGTTACGCCACATTTCCAATCAATATCCCATACCACTACATAATGACCTATGGTGTTGTGGGTAATAATAGCAATAAATGGTTTTTGGTAAGTATAAATATGATCCAACATTTTCTTAATCATATTAAATCTTCCAGTAGTGTTTTTTGATTCTTTACAAAGATACGTATTCCAAAAATAGGTATTATCTTTTTGATTAGCGTAATCTCGTAACCGTTCAATGTATGAATTACCACACCAGTTTTTTACAGAAGTAATCTTTGTATGGTTTACAGGATAATAGTAATATCCAAGATCACCATTAATAATAGCAGAAGAACATAAAACATAACTAGTCCAACTACACTCATTATTGTATTGGGTAATATGAACATATTTGTTCTTATACGCCCATTTACTTGTAAAAAATTGACTTGGAATTTGACCGACTGAAGTGTAATTAATAATATAACTCTTTAGTCCTCCCATACTCGTAGAACCCGAAGAATCAACAGGAGTACTAACCATAGCAGGAGCCTCATCCTGATGAACAGGAGATACTACCTCTTTGCGGCAGCTTCCCAATCCTATGAGAAGCAATGCCAAGAAAATAATTTTTTTCATTAATTTTTAATTTAATTTTTACATTGTTTGTATTTTTATTTTTCATCTCACTATGCCCGAGAGCATTGGTTGCTGTTGCCAGGAAGCTGATTGTCTAGGGTGAGTCCTAAAAAGCTCCCCCGCTCATCTGCCCGTATGCTTGGATACAGGATATTGAACAGGTAATGGTAGAAGAGAGAAGTATCGTTTGATAAACACAACAGTGTTTCATACAGAGACGATACTTGTTCATCACCGTCGCCAATAGTATCGAGCCAAAAAAAGAAAAAAATGGACAAAGCTAGGACAAAAAAAAGTCCCGCTTTGCGGGATAATTTCGACATCATAAAAGGATCTCACTTTGTTCGATCTTTTATTGTGTCTCAAATAAAAAAAATGGACAAAGTCAGAACAAAATAAATATCATGAGAAAACACAATTATGACAAGGAAAAAAAAACAACATTTATTTTTTTACAAAAAAACCCAATCCGGAGATTGAGCATTTTAGAGGAGTCCATACCTTGATTTTGAGAGAAAAAGACAAAAAGTGTCAGATAAAATATAGTATACCGAAAGAGTTTTTATTTTTTAGATTTGAGTTCATTCCAGAGTTTTTCTTGTTCCTTGCTTAATTTTTTTGGGATATCGACCTGGGGAATCACATATAAATCACCTTTTTTGCTGAATATTCCACCGGCACCAAATCATTTCCCCCCAATTTTGACCATATCGCCAATTTGCGTGCCTTTAGGTATCTTGATTTTGAGTTTTCCTTCCGGGTGGTCAACAGTGATTTCTCATCATAATACCATATCAAAAAGACTTACATTGGCTTTGGTATAGAGATTGTCGCCCTTTCTTTCATAGAGTCTAGATTTGGCAACATTGATTTGGATATATAAGTCACCGACATGATGGGCAGAGGACTCGTTTCCTTTGCCTGAAAATTTGATGTATGCTCATGAATTGATAGCAGCCGGGATTTTTACCTCTAAGATTTCTTTCTCTTTTTCCAATCATCCGCCATGCAGCGTTTTTCCGTCTTTAGTATATATCTTGCCCGTACCTCAGCAGGTCTTGCAGGCTACCTGACTTTGCATCACGCCAAAAGGCGTCTGCATCTGTTGAACAATAGATCCATGTCCATGGCAAGT
>JAHFJL010000033.1 GCA_023245855.1 bacterium | reverse complement strand
CATACTATATTTTGGGGAACTAGGATTCGAACCTAGACTGACGGAGTCAAAGTCCGCTGTCCTACCGTTAGACGATTCCCCAGTTATATATTAACAGTATATAGACAAAATATCCTGCTTTCACAGGAGTGTGAAGTATATATATATTTATAGATGCATTTCAAGCGATTTTTTACAATTATGCATTGAATTAATTCACCAAAACGGTACCATATTTTTTGATATAGATTTTATCTTACTATACCCCATATAATGAGAATTTTAACCTGACTTCAAGCCACAAGCGATCAGTTACATATCGGTAATTACTTTGGTGCAGTCAAACCGATGATAGAATTAGCAGAAAAATTCAAGGACGCAGAAATTTTTTTATTTTTAGCTATCATGCATTCATTCAACAATATCCAGGATCCTGTAGCATTAAGAAAAAATGCAATCAATGTATTGAAACTTTATGCAGCATGCGGAGCCGATTTAAATAGGTTTATGATTTTCAATCCTGCAGATGTACCAGGACACGCACAACTCAACCGGGTGCTGAGCTGTATTACAAACATGTGATTTATGGAGAGGATGCATACCTACAAAGAAGCGTTAGATAAAGGGAAAACAAAAGAAATAAATATTTGAGTTTTCTGTTATCCCATATTGATGGCAGCCGATATTTTATTGTATGATACCGATCTTGTACCTGTAGGAAAAGATCAGAAACAGCATCTGGAATTCGCGAGAGATATAGCAATGAAATTCAATAATGCATTTGGTGAAACCTTCAAGATACCTAAGCCATATATTCAAGAAGATGTAGGACTGATCATAGGGATAGATGGACGCAAGATGAGTAAATCATACAACAATTATATCTGACTTCTTGATGACGAAAAGACTATCCTCAAAAGAGTGAAACAGATTCCAACGAGCGCACTTACCGTCGAAGAACCAAAAAATCCTGATGAATGCAACGTCTACAAAATCTGTAAATTATTTTTGACTCCAGAAGAAGACGAAACACTCAGAAAGAGATATCAAGCAGGAGGATTGAGTTATAAAGACGCAAAGGAATATACTTATGAGAAGATCATAGCATTAGTACAACCCATCCAAGAAAAATACGCAAAAATTTCAGATCAAGATATCATTGATCTTCTAGCAAAGAATGCAAAGATAGTAAATAAGATTGCAACAAAAAAAATAGAGGACGTATACAAAAAAATAGGATTTAGCTTATAAGAGAACAAGAGTATGACAAAAGATCAACCTATAGATTTATCCGTAATAGATGCCGAGGATCTATGAACGATTAAAGACAAAAAAAACAGAGCGGATTGGGTGATGCAGATCATCCATGAAAATGGATTAGACCAAGACAAAGAATTTATGAATGAAATAAACCCTCTGATGGAAGAGCTTTTAAAAGAAGCAGATAAAGTAGAAAAAATAGAAGACTCTGTATAAAAAAAACTGTCCCGAAACGGACAGTTTTTTTTATACAAAATAAAATCTTTATTTAAGCTGTGGGCGGAGTTGGCATAACGGGTGGTTGCTGAACCGGAGCTACGGGTGGCATAGGAGCAGCAGCGGGTGGCGGAACCATTTGCTGTACTTGCTGAGTAGCTTGATTTGCCACATTAGTAGCAGTATTTACTGCTTTACCAGCGACATCGCTAGCTTTTGCAACTGCTTGATTAGCTGCACCTCGCATTTTTCAAATAAGATTTTCTGTTTTTTGAGTAGCTTGTGAAGCAGGATTTGCTATTCAAGTGATAGGATCAGGTTGTCCCATGACTTTTGCAAAAAACCTAACAAGTCATTTTAAGACTTTATCCAAAGGCCCTTCTGGAGCAGGCATAGGAGCAGCAACAGGCATTACAGGTACTTGTGCATTTTGTACAGGCATGGGTTGTTGCATATTTTGTTGTACAGGGATTTCAGCTTGTACAGGCATATTTACTGTAGGGGGTTGATTATTTGGAACGAACACTCCTGTTGGGATTCCTTGGGGGATTCCTGAAGTTTCTGAAGAGGGAGTGATGGGTTGTACGGTGTCCATCAAATATATTATAAAATAAAACTATACTCAATTGTACTCTTTTTTTTGAATTTTGCAAATTTTATAAGAGCATTTTACGCTCAAAAAAGCTAAATACCCTTGTTTTTTTGAAAAAAAATTATACAGTATTCTCAAATACTGCAAAAAACAGGCATTTATCCAGAAAATAGCGAACAAAATGATAGTTTATGAATGAAATTGAGAAAGAATAGATACGCGATTGAGCAAGCAATTTTCATATTCCAGAAGCTTTTTTCATCATATCATCGAAAGATGAGGCATACAAATTAAATGAAAATCCGTAAAAAAATCATATTTCCTTAAGCAGAATGATGAAGTTCACATCGACGATCTTACCAGATATCTTTCACCTGTTCTACTAGAGGAAGCGCCAAAGATAACGATTCCTATCGTTTTAGAAAAAGAAGATTATCTCGTCATCAACAAACCCAAATGAGTACTTTCTCATCCCAAAACCATCCGAGAAATCCATGAATCCTCAGTATCAGGCTTTTTGTACCATAAGTTTAAAAAATTACCCAGCATCTGAAATTTCATCAGAGCGGGAATTTTGCATAGGCTCGACAAAAACACAGATGGACTCATGATTATCGCAAAGACCGAAAAAGGGCTCGAACATTTCAAAAAGCTTTTTCAAGCAAAATCAGAAAGTAAAGATATCAACGAAAAAGAAGCTACAGAGCTCAAAAAATTTTATAGAGCAAGCTCTAATCTCACTCCAGAAGGGAAAATATTTATAGATAATATGCATCCATTGCCTTTTATCATCAAAGAACCCGTAATCGTGAAATTACCACACATCACGCCAAAAATATGAATCACCAAAATCATTGAAATAACAAAAAAAACGAACATCACGATTACTCTCAATATTGAAATCCTCACAGGAAGGACACATCAGATCAGATACCATTTATCTCATCATGGATTACCTATCATCGGTGATTATCTCTACGGCGATCCTAACGATAAAGAATCGATGCAACTCACCGCATATAAACTAATTTTCAGAGATACAAACAATGAAATGATAACTGTTGAAATATAGTCAAAAAATATAATCAAAAAAAAATCCTCCGGAAAAACCGAAGGATCAGACATTAAAATATTTTATTAAATTTTTTACGAAGATATTTCAGGATGTAATTTTTCTGATATTCTTCAACAATATCCGAAATTTTTATCATGAGTGCAGTCTCTTCGACTTCTCCACAATGATGATTGATTGCAGTTCCAAAGACCTTCAGTGTAGGAGACATCTCAGTGTATTTTTTAAAAAGAGGCGGTATTCCCTCTTTGATATCACGCAAAGATTTTTTAAGGATTTGTTTGTCCTCTCGTTCAGTATTACCCACAAAAATCAAGTCAAGAAGAGTGATTTCTTTATTCAATCCGAGAGGAATGAGATTTGATTTTGGCATTACCAAACGATGGGTATCTGGGAAGTGTTTATTCATGTAATAGAGAATCATATTCCTCGCCTGACGGTTATATGTCTTATACATAGTAACTTTCCCAAAAAAGTATTGGATATTGTCTTCTTTGTAATCTACCGTCAATGTTCCTAAGCCATCAAACAGATTATTTAATGCATACATAGCTTTACAAATAATTCTTTCGCTGATTACAGCATCACCACGTAGTTGATACTTAGGTTGAACAAATGAACGCCCTAATTCAATAGTAAAAGGGGCATACATACGAATAAAATTACTTGAGCAATCAAATAATTCAATCGTTGGTGAATCGATAGCCGTACAACTATCATTAATGAAGTCAGACATCTTAGCATATCTATATCCACCAATGATTTCATGTGCATCGGAATCCCAGACAATAAGCTGTTTAAATCCTGCATCAGCAAATGTACCGGGAAAATCAGGATGAGCAAATTCATCAAAACGATCGATATCGAAAGGCAATCCTGTGCCTCCTCCGCTATTTCTAAACGATATTTCACGAAGAATGCCGACTTGCAGCATCAAATTCGGGCAATCCTTGCCAGAAAAAACATAGATATGGTTACCACCATTTTCTGTTTTTTTGACAAAACGCGCCTTTTTTCTCAATTCATCCTCTAAAAGATAAGTATGAATTTCTGACATAATAGGTTTTTGTTTTTCTTTTTTCATAAGTGCATTTTTTTATATTTTTTTGTTTGTTATTTGACATATTAAGAAAAAAATATAAAAAATCAATCAAAAAAAATACCGCAGTCTATATATCCGCCTGGGCGGAAGACATACGGTATTCTTTTTCTGAGAAATATTATTTTTTAGCAGCCTTTTTTACAGGTTTGTCCTCTTTAGAATCCTTCTTAGCAGCAGTTTTTTTCTCTTTTTCTACTACCTTATCTTTTTTATCAGGATTCTTTTCAAGCTTTTCAGTAATTCTTTGTGCTTTATCTTCGATCTTTTCTTCAGATAATTTCTTTACTACTCAAGCCAATCCTTTACCTTCAAATTTCTTTGCAGGTTTAGCTTCTTCTTGAGTTTCTTCAGCTACAGCTTTTGGAGCTGCGGCAACAGGTTTTTCTGTAGCAACAGAAGCTGGCTTAACAGCTGGTTTTTCTGTTGTTGCTCATTTATCATCAGACAATCCTTTCATACTCAATCCGATTTTTCTATTTTTTGGATCAAGCAAGATAAGTTTAGTTTTGACGATTTGTCCAATCTTAACGACTTCATTTGGATTTTGGATAGATTTTTGTGAAAGTTCACTCAAATGCACCAATCCATTGATATCTTGGAATACTCTGACAAACACTCCGTACGGTACGAATCTCACCACTTCTCCTTCGATGATATCACCGACTTTGTGTTGTTTTGGCAATGCTGTCCATGGATCATCCTTCAATTTCTTACTAGAAAGTGATATCTTTCCATTTTCCAATCAGATGACTTTAACACTTATCTTATCACCGATTTTTCCAAGCTTCTCGATATTATTGACATGTCCATACGTGATTTCTGAGATATGCACCAATCCTTCAACAGTTCATCCGATAGTCACGAACAATCCATAAGAAGAAAGTCCACTCACAACTCCATCATAGATCTTTCCGACTTCAAGATCCTTGAGGATATGTTCTCTCTCTTCTTTGAGAGCTTCTCTTTCTGATAATACGATTCTCTTTTCATCTTCATCGATATTTATGATTCTTACTTTGAGCTCTTTTCCGATAAGATCCAATAATTTTTCAAAAATGATTTCCTGATCACCATCTTCTACTCTCGGATAGTGGATAGGCGCCAATTGAGACAACGGTACAAATCCTTTGATTCCATGCATATCAACCAATAATCCTCCAAGATTTGCTTCAGTAGGGATAACGGTAATGACATCATCAGCCTCAAATTTTTTCATAATGGATTTCCATACATCGTATTGGAGCAATTTAGTGATAGATACGATATAATGTCCGTCTTCATGTCTGATATTTGTATTTACAATCTCTAATTCAATCTCTCTTCCTGGATCTAATTCATATCCAGATTTTTCAAGTTCTTTGACTTCTTTAGATAAGATAACTCCCGTGAATGCATGATTATCGCAATCCACTAAAATTCCGTTTTCAATTTTTTTGAGGACAACTCCTTTTACTTTTTGTCATTCTTTGATGACAGGGATAGTTATTTGACCAGAGCGCATTTGCTCTATTAATGTTGCAGCCATTATAATATAAAACTTAAGGAATAAAAAAACAAAAACATAGATACAAGATACTAGACATAAGAATTAAGAACTATTTAGGTGTATAACTATCCTATTCTTGGATCATGAATCGTGGATCATAATGCTTACACTTTTACACTTACATTTTTTGATATAGCGTTGTACGTAGACAACTTTTTGGATTTAAGATACTTGAGGAATGTTCTTCTTCTAGCAACTTTTTTAAGTAATGATCTCTTGGCATCAAAATCTTTTTTGTGAAGTGCAAGATGTGCTTGCAATTCAGCGATTTCTTCAGTCAAAAGTCAGATTTGGACTTCTACAGATCCCGTATCATTGTCATGAAGTTTGAATGATTCCGGTGCCTTGTCTGTTGTTGTTTTCTTTACCATAATAAAACAGATATTAAAAAATAAAAAGATGTGTAAAACAAAGTCAACAGTGATTAACCGTATCGACAATGCTTTGTGTATTACCCCCGACAGGAGTCGAACCTGTGTTTACTCCTTAGGAGAGAGTCGTTCTATCCAACTGAACTACGAGAGCAAACTATACCAGGCCCACTATTGAGCTAGTTTATCCTCCAAAAGAAGAAAAAAATAGTCCCTATTTGGGATTACTATAAACATATACCATTTTAGAATAAAAAATCAAGGAAAATTTGAGGATTTTTATGCAAATTCGTTGAATACCTGATATACGATCAAAAGGAACAAAAATATCACCAATGAGATAATAAAGATATTGAGGATGATTCATTTAGCTTTTTTCAATGCATCTTCTTTTCCAGATGAGGTGATCAACAGATATCCAGCATAGAAAAGCGCTAATACAAACAACGATCCAAGAATCCATCCAAGCACGATAGCTACATTGATGATCAGATCAGCAGCTTTGGCGCCAAATGTTGGTGTTTGAGCGATAAAAAAGATATAATCGATAACTTTGATAAATACTAAAGAGATAACGACATTGATAGCTCACTTCCTAGCGATAGCAATCTTATCTGACTTATCCATCGCAGCCATCATTCTAAATCCAGACACGACCAGCATGATGATAGCAGCAAAAAATGCCAATACTTTGAAAAATGAAAGGATCTGCAAAAATATTCAATTCTGAACACTATTCACAAGTTGACCGCTTCATTGAAGATTTCAGATATTCAAGACAGTTCAGAGAATCCACGTCACTCCAAAGATAAGAAAAGCGCCATAAAGGATATACATAAGACTCGTAAAAGCTTTTTTTGCTCCATCAGGTTCCTTAGCGCTCATAATGAAGTTTATACCGGTAACGACCAAGAAAACAAAAAGAATGATAAATCATATAGATCTCATCAATGTTCGGAGCTGACCTCATTGAGAACCTCCAGCACAAGGTGAGGTAGGAGTTATTGCATTGGGATAAAATAGATTTTTGATATTATCCATCAATGAGATATTTCTATCGATGCAAATATTAAAGACAGTCTCTACTCTTCCGTATTGGTCAGGTGTAGCATTGGTAAGATAATTAGCAAAATTAGCATTGAATGATGGCGCTGCAGCAAAACTAGGTCAACCGAATGTTACGCCAGCCACCATGAATACACTAATAGCTAATACTATTTTCTTTGCTATGCTCATATTTTAAAATTTTAAATTAAAATCATGTATTTCATCAGTACCCTCCGAATAACGAATTAATAACAGAAACCGTCAATTTTATGATGAAATAGAATCAAGTCAGGATAATCACTCAGATAATAATGTTGATGATATTTTTTTTGACTTTAGCTGTTTCTCATTCATTATGGACGGCATTAGTGACCATAAGAAATCCATTGTAAATTAGCAAGATAACAGCCGCAGAAAGTCAGATATAAACCGTTCGTTGAAGATAAGGATTGATATTATTTCTAAATCGATCCAAGGTATTTGCTATCTTATATTGGCTTGCATAAGATCATTGTATAGCATTTGCTTGATCAAGCGCTGTTTGTTGGATTTTGTAGTCAGTATTTGCATCACTTACGACATTATCCAGAATCTGGATAGGGTTTCATCCATATTGTCATCGGCTGCTATCTTGGGCGAAACTGAAAATCGGAAGTACATAACAGAGTGCCAGAAGCGTTAAAACTATTTTTTTCATGCAAGCATATTAAAGCTAAAAATGGAGTATGATTTGATCACGAACACGAGTGAGTATATATAAACACATTCACTTTTCAAACTTTTAGATACTATTTTTTGGATAATGAGCATTGAAAGTGGCAACAATCTTTTGCGCTGTTTCTTTCTGATGTGTAGCGATAGTATGCGGATCAAGCTGCAAAGACTGGATGATTTCAGATTGGACTTCTTGAGGGATTGTTCTCATTTTATCCTGTAATTGTTCCTTGGTATACGTTTGAATTTTTTCTAATTCATATGCATATTTTTTTGCAGTATATAGAGACTGGATAGTGGCATCTATATTAGCATTATATTGATCAACAATCATTTGAGCATAAGTCTTATCATACGAAGGATCGATAGGATTAATTTGAGCATACGTAATTTCAGGTTCATTATATTGTTTTCTTGTTTCGTTAATTGAGTTTCTTATCCTGCGCTGATATTTAGCAGCTAACTTTTTGATAGGGAAATCATCTTGTGAAACCTCTATTTTTTTGATCATAAGTTCTTTGATGCGTTGATCATCTTCCGGAGAAAGAACCAAATCCTGTTTGATAGGAAGAGATTGCTCTTTTTGTTGTTGAATTCTTTCTTTTTGAATATCTTCAGCGATTCACTCTCGCATGCTATCATTATCCATATTTTCATGACGATATCATACCGCCAAAGGATCAACACCCTGCTGGTCGCCATAATAGAGTCAAGATCATGTATATCATCTATTTATTGGAAAAGGCATATATCAATATACAATAATAAAAAAAAATCGTATGCTAAGTATACGACAAAAAACGAAAAAAAGCAAATATAAGAGCGATATTATTTTTTGTGCGGAATAAGGAGAAGAGATATGAATCTAAATCATAGAAGTCATAGAAGAGCGCATACGAGAAGATAGATCAGGTAATCATTGAGAAAAAATATTTTATTTTGGATATGTTGCTGCTGCTGGCTGATGATTTCTTGAGCGGTTTTTGTAAAAAAAGTATCAAAGGTCTGATCACCGAACACCCTATAGAATTTTCATCAGGTCTTGTCAGCAAGTTGTTGAAGCAAGGGCGTATTAATGCTTGTAATGATATCCGTATCAAAGGTATCACGACCGATAAGGTAATTATTTTCTCAGACACCAAGCGTAAAGATAGGAACTCCTAATTTTTTGCAATACGAAACCACTTGAAGCGGATCAAATCATACATTACTATCGCCATCAGTGATGAGGAGGACAATTCATGGTTTGTAGGTTTCTTGATGAGTAAAATATTGGAGATTAGCGACACCCAGAAGTAATGAGTCACCAAGTGCGGTTCAGAGAAAATCCTGGACAGGAGGAAAATCACCGAGATTCATGGATTTGAGCTTAGCGGTGACTGCTGAAGAATCATCAGAGAAAGGGATTGTTACAATAGGTTTTCACGAAAATACAATCAACGAAATATAATATCCATCAAGCTGATTGATGAGTTTGAGCAAAGCTTCTTTAGCAGCGACAAATCTGCTTGGTTGGATATCATTGGCTGACATAGATAAGGACACATCCAGAATAATCTGTACAGGAAGATTTTTTTCTGCAACCACATGTTTATCGGTGACAAAAGAGAGATTAAGCGGCAAAATTATGATGCAAAACAAAACCAATCAGAGCAATGCATTATAGAAAAATCGGCTCCTCTGCTGTAAACGTTTTAAAGGAACTATGAATTTAGGTTTTTTATTGAAAAAGAAAAAGACTCCACAAAGGATAAGCAGGAGGAGACTGATTCATATTCAGTATCAAGAAAATGACATGCATTACAAAAAAACTAAATCAATCATTTTTTTTCTATATCTTTGAGGATTTGTTTATCGAATTTCTTTTCTTTCTGCTCAATAACTTGTTTTTCTTCTTTCGTTTTAGATTCCTGAATAATGATATCGAGCGGACTTTTCTTTTCATAATTGGTTTGAAATTTTTTTTTCGTATCAAAAAAATTATTTCTGATAAGCTTGCCTACATATGCGAGAAGTCCAAGTTCCGAAACCTTAAAAAACGCTATAACAAGAAAAATGATAAGGATGATGATAGCAATCAGCGCTCCTAATATTTTAGATCCTCATTTTGATATTGCATTGAATGTCCCTAATGCTCATGCGACTCCGATTGCAAGAATAAAAAGTTGGACTACATTGATGCTTAACGGTCCGATACTAAATGTCATCCCGGCAAGCAATCCTCTTTGGATATTTTTTGGATATACAACTTTCATCCTAATGCATGATAAATAAGTAAAAATGAGCAATGATAACATCAATATACATTTTATACTTCAAGCTTCAAGCCTAAAAGCTTTGATAAAATAGATATTTCAGAAGATTTTAAAAATATGAATAACTAATTTGAAGTGCTAGTATTGAAAAAAACAAAGAAATAACTAAAATAAGACGCCGGGACTTCAACAAGAAGTCCAACGTCGTTTTTATCCCGCTTTAGCGGAATAGGAATTTTAGAAATTCCTATGTGATAAAAGTCAGATAACGATAACACATCATTTAATTATTTCATCATTGAATATGGAAAATATAGTAATCATCTGATCAGGACCTGCAGGGCATACCGCAGCTATTTATGCTGCAAGAGCCAATCTCAAGCCGCTCATGTTCGAATGATTCATGGCAGGCGGGATAGCGGCCGGAGGACAGCTTACAACAACTACAAAAGTAGAGAATTTTCCTGGTTTCCCCAACGGGATCGATGGGATCGAACTTATGATGAACATGAGACAACAAGCCATCAATACAGGCACGAGAATAGAAACCAAAACGATAGATAAAGTTGATTTCAGCGGACAACCCTTGAAAGTATTTAGCGGAGATGAAATCATCGAAACAAAATCAATCATCATCGCTACGGGAGCAACCGCAAAACGTCTCGGTATACCCGGTGAAAAAGAATATCGACAGAAATGAATCTCTGCCTGTGCAGTGTGTGAAGGCGGATTACCGATCTTCAGAAACAAAATCATCGTTGTTATCGGTTGAGGTGATGTAGCGGTAGAAGAAGCGCTCCACATGACGCATTTTGCATCCAAAGTGATTATGCTCGTGAGAAGAGATGTCCTTAGAGCTTCAGAAGTCATGCAGCAAAGAGCTAAAGCGAACGAGAAGATAGAATTCAGACGATTTACGGAAGCGGTTGAAGCAATAGGAGACGGCAGTTTTCTTACAGGACTCAAGGTCATCAACAATCACACCCAAGAAGAATCACTTATAGAATGTTCTGGATTATTTTTCGCAATCGGACACAACCCCAATACAGAATTCCTTTGATGACAGATTCTCCTCGACAAAGAAGGATATATCATTACAAAAACAAATGCACTCGTACATACAGCAACGAACGTAGCAGGAGTATTTGCAGCAGGAGATGTGGCAGACAAGAAATACAGACAAGCCATCACTTCAGCAGCCACAGGATGTATGTCAGCTTTGGAAGTAGAAAAGTATTTACAAGAACATAAATAATTGTTTTGTCGTAGGGAACGGTCGCGACCGTTCCTTACGAATATTACAGAGAATCTTTTATTTTTTTATTAAACAAATCATGCCAGCACTTCACATCAAAAACACAGAAGAATTCAAAAAAGAAATTTTAGAACACAAATGAATAGCTCTTGTTGATTTCCGAGCTGAATGGTGCGGACCTTGCAGAATGCTTGGACCGATCATCGAACAATTAGCAGATAAAAATCCTAATGTAAAAGTAGCTAAAGTAAACGTTGATGAAAACCAGCAATTAGCAGGGACATTTCAAGTATCATCTATCCCTGTAGTCTTCGTGATCAAAAACGGACAAGTAGTAGATAAAATAGTTGGAGCAAATCCTCCTACCGTATACCAAGAAAAAATAACCGAACATTCAAAATAGCACTAAAAATGTAATTAAAAAAATCTGAGCATCACACTCAGATTTTTTCGTATAGAATTCTTCAATCACTGTTAGTTATTAGTTATTAGTTATTAGTTATTAGTTATTAGTTATTAGTTATTAGTTATTAGTTATTAGTTATTAGTTATTAGTTATTAGTTATTAGTTATTAGTTATTAGTTATTAGTTATTAGTTAT
>JAHFJL010000067.1 GCA_023245855.1 bacterium | reverse complement strand
AAAGAATTCAGATAATGATACCTAAACTACTCAATCGCGATCTCATCTTATTTGATTTAAATGAAATCAATGCATTTTTGATATATTCTCGTACAGACATGAACTATCATAACATTAAATAATAAATGTATTATTTCCCCCTTTCTACTTGTCCCTTGTCCCTTTTCCCTTGTCCCTTGTCCCTTTTCCCTTTCCCCTTCTATCTCTTCACCGCATGTTTTTTATCCTTCTCCTTTCCATCAATAGTGAATTTTTCTATAAGGCCATCTCTGATATGGATATTATGTTTTGCATATTTTGCAATATCTGATTCATGAGTTACCATGACTATGGTTTTTCATTCCTTATTCAGTTTAGTGAAAATATTCATGATCTCATTGCTCGTTTTAGTATCCAGATTTCCCGTAGGTTCATCAGCTAGAATCAACGAAGGATTAGTTACTATCGCACGTGCGATAGCGACTCTTTGCTGTTCTCATCAAGACAATTGATTGGGATTTCTATCTATTTTGTGTGCCAAACCGACTTTTTCCAAAGCAGCTATTGCTCTTTCATATTCTTTTCATTTCGAAACTCCCTGATAAAACAAAGGTAAAGCGACCTGATCGATTACTTTCATTCTCGGAATGAGATTATATGCCTGAAACACAAATCATATCTTTTGTGAACGGAGTCTCGCTTTCTCATTTTCTGACATATCAGGAAGTTCTATGCCATCCAATATATATTCACCGCTTGTAGGTGTATCAAGCAATCAGACAATATTCATCAAAGTTGATTTGCCTGATCCAGAAGGTCCCATGATCGCAAAAAAATCTCCATCGTTGATGGTCAGATCTATGCCATGAAGAACATGCTGCACGATAGTATGATCAGTAAAATAATCTTTTTTTATATTTTTGAGTTCAAGCATTGTATGTGCGAGAAATAAAATAATATATTAATTTCCTTGAAGTTGCCTAAATTGATTTCTCTGCGCTGCCTGTCATGATGATTGCGTAAAAATTGAGGGAGCTGTTGCAGCCTTTTGGACAGTATACTGTTTGAAAAGAATATTTTCACCTATCTGCAATCAGCTCATGACTTCTGTATTTACACCATCACTGATACCTGCAGCAACAAATGCATTGTTAACGGTTAATCCATTTCGCGTCTGGACATAAGATTGGCTTCATCTTGTCTGTAAAGCAATAGTAGGGACGAGAATTACATCCTCTTTATGATCAATAATCACTTTTATATTTGTAGACATGCTATCATAGATAGTTCTGTTATCAGTTTTTTGCAGCATAATTTTTGCTTGATAAGAAGTGACTCCAGCACTAACAATAGGGGTAGGATCTATATTTGAAACGGCTCAGGTGATGATATGACCAGGATACGCATCAAAAGTAATCTCTACAGGTTGTCCTTGCTGTATCTTTACGATATCTATCTGATCTATCAGCATATCGATTTCATAATTATTCGGATTTGAGATGGTGATTCATTGGGTATTATCGACATTATCACCTTGTTTGAAATCTATGGTATTTACGGTTCCATCAAAAGGAGCCCTGATTTCATAATTGTCTTTTTGTTGGGAAAGTTGTTGATAACTGAGAGAAGATTGTGCGATAGAATTTGCCTGCAATTGCTTATCACTCGATTTAGGGCCATTGGTGATAGTTTGCAAAGTATCCTGATATATCTGCAATTGTGCTTGATCATTATTCACTTCATTTTGTTTGGTTTGGACATCGGTAGCTGAATTAGTCAATGAAGCAATATCACTATTTATGCTGGAGAGCATTGATAACGTACTGGTATTTTCACTGCTGAAAGAAGAAATCCATGAATCCATGGTTGATTGACTGAGAAATCTAGCATCAACGATTGAATCTTTTGTCGCATTTATTGCAGCATTAGTCAGCGTCGAAAGGACATTCAAAAAATCTCTCGTCTGATTTTGGATATTTTTGATTGCAGTCAACTCTACCGTAGTTTGTCAATTAATCAATGATAATGCGCTTTCTAATTGGCCTAAACTATTTTGGCTTTGAAAAAAATAAGTTTCTGTAATACTCTTTTCTGCAGTATTTTTTGCAGAGAGATTTTGTTGCGCGTTAGCATAGAGAGGATCCGATTTTGTGATATAGAATTTTTGGTCAATATCTCTTAATATATCTTTTCCTTTGCTGATATCATTTCTGATGGCAATAAGGATATTTTGGATAGTTGTGCTATTTAAAGGCACTGTATTTCACTGTTCAGCGATTAAAGTTGCTAATCCTTTTTTAGCGATATCTAATTTGGTTTTCATATCATCTACATTTTTTTGCGCTTGGATTTTGTCAGCATCCGTATATTGATTGATCAATTTATCATAATTCAATCTAGCATTTTGGACGCTTAATGCCTGTTGCGACAATTGCGTAGTAAGATTTTTTTTATCGATTTCAGCCAGAAGTTGTCATGCCTTTACGGTATCACCTTCTTTTACGTATAAGTTTGTCACTTTAGATACCGATCCAAGTCAACCCGCTGCTTGAAAAGTAAGTTTTTGCTGGTTAGTGATCTTGGTCGTTCACAACACTTTGATAGAACTTTCTATATTTCCTGTACCTACGGTATAGATATCAGCAGCTGTTATTTGCTGGGTTGAAGCAGAAGAAGAATAAAATAATCACAAAATTACAGCAATTACAAGCGCACCCGCAACGACAACATATCGTTTATGGCTTTTGATTACCGCTCAAATATTTTGGGAAGAAATTTCTGTTATATGCATGCGACACATAAGATATATAAAGAAAATATACAGTACAATTATATTGTAATCTTTTTTTTAAAACAGATATTTTAATCTGATTTTACTGTCCACGACCTGCACCATATCATCATCTGCTTCCTCACATCATTCCACCTCATCACATCATTCCAGGGATAGAAAATCCGGCACGAGAAGAACTATATCCATTAGCACTTGTTTGTTGACGTCATCAACGATAATTTCAATGTCATCCGAATCTATGAGTAGTTTGGATAATCAAAATAAGTGAAAGAATACAGATGATAACAATAAGAGAATTTTTTACAGTAAAAAAAACATTTGCTTTGTGGAGAAATTTTTCCATGACATACAGATAATAAATAAAAAAATATAGACGAAGTATAGACAATCACCTTAAATGAAACTTAAATTAAATATGAAAAAAATCAAATTAAAAAATATTTGTAAAATCATGGCATATCTCTATATATCAAAATATATGATTTTTATATTTTTAATAAAAAATTAATGAAAAAATTTATGGGTATAGGTATGATCC
>JAHFJL010000032.1:2061-12281 GCA_023245855.1 bacterium | reverse complement strand
AATTGAAGCAATAAATTATGAAGGAGACGTATTAGCGACCATCAAAAAGTTGGAGGAACTAGTAAAAACCGATATCATACAGCTATTAAGCTTAGCTACAGACAAGGCAAAAGCCTTGACCACATACCTCACAGATTGTGATCAGATGTTACAAAAAGGTGATAGTATCTCTATATATATGAAACAAGAAATGGATGTACTTAAATCAGATATGGACTCTTGTATCGTAGACAAAAATATCGCAGACAAAGACTATTTTGATGCTATAAATAGATATGATCAAAAAATAATGCAGGATGCACTCATGAGTTCTATCAAATATGAGACCTGCGCTTCCGAGAATAGGATTCAATACAATGCCAAGCTCGATATTGCGACTAAACTAGTATTTTATCTTGGTGTGCTTCAAAAAAAATATGATGTCCTCTTTAAGAAACAAGATATATTAGCTCAGAATTTTCAGATCTTCAGTGATGGAATATTACCCGACCTCAACGAGATCGATCAAATTCTCAAACAATACCAACTCTAATGTAATCTCATTGAACTTTCACAGAAAATACATACTCTAGTTTGTATATGGAAACCAAAAATACTCCTAGAAAAAATAACCAATTTTTTATGTTCATCGCATTGGCAGGATGTATTTTTTTCAGTATTTTTATAATCAAAGCATACAACGAAGATAAGGTATATAGTGCGATTATTTGAACACCGACAAATATCAATGAACAGAGCAGTATAGGACAACATATTAAAAATATCCAATGAACGCTAGCTGCCAATCAAGCGGTAAAAAATCAGGAATATGATAAAGCGCTTCAGCTGATCAGTTGAACTACCAGCGAAGATTATTATAATCGTTGAACGATCCAGACGTTATTGGCATATCAGAACGCATTGCAAAGCACAGTTTCTTGACTACAAGACGCACAGGGATTCATCGCACAAGCGCAGCAAAACTTTGATATCGCAAAAAAGATAGAGAATGACAGGAGCTTGGATAAAGATATTACAACGAATCAACAGACCACCACGGCAGTATCAAATGTTATTGATATGAAAACTTGCTACGGCATAGGACAATCCGTTATTACCAATCTCAATGACATAATCACCATTATACAAAATACAAAAAAAACACTCCAAGAAGAGGAGTGATATATCAAGCAAAGAGTATGAAGTTTGAGTCAGGATTGCTACCAACAATTGCTTCATATCGTAGATGCGAGTACCGAGCAAGTACAATTGCTTCAGCTTCAGATGCAAAAAAATACTACAACATATAAATCTGATTTTTCAAAAAAGGTAGACAATCCCTTACTCTGTATCAGCGCTCCTTACAACGATATCCTTTCTCCCATCATCAAATGAAAAGAAGGATTGGAGACCTATCAGCAGACGCATATTGCCAGCATCGAAGCGCTCAAAAGCAATACTCCGCAAGCAATCAAAGAGCTCTGCACCCAATCAAAAAACGATGCTGAGGTCAATCAACAGATAGAAGAATCCGTTCAACAACTATTGAGTAGCCTAGAAGATAATAAGCTAGAGAAACAGACACCAAACAAATGATCCAATGAAGCGAAATATCAGGATTTCTTTACTCAAGATGAAAAAAAGGTGCTTCAAAAAATCCAAGACATCAATCAGACACGAATCAACAAGATACTCGAGATCAAAGGAAAATGAAATTACAATCCAGAAAGATATATCAACAACATGTTTAACGAATTTTATGGTAATTCATGAGACTTTATCAACCTACACAAGTAAAAATACTTATGTCATTGCGAGGAACGAAGCAATCTAAAATAAAGAACAAAGATTGTTTATCCACGAATGTGGATTTATCCACGAATGTGGACTTCGCTAAGCTCGCAATGATTAAAAAATTTATCATTTATCAATTATTATTATGTTAAAAGCCAGTAATCTCTCAGTAGAAGTAGATAAGAAAATAATCATCAATGATATTTCCATGGAATTCGAACTTGGAAAGAATTATTGTATCATCGGAAAAAACGGATCAGGAAAATCCTCACTAGCGATGAGCATAATGGGACATCCTAAATATAAAATCACAAATTGAGAATTATGAATTACAAACACCACCAGCTGAAACCTTTCACCTTCCACCTTGGACCTTATACCTCTAAATCCCGATGAGAGAGCAAAACTATGAATATTTGTTGCATTTCAGCATATTCCAGAAATCAAAGGAGTGAAGCTTTTTGAATTCCTCAAAACCACATATGATGCAAAACACGGAACAGCTACTTCATTTCTAAGTTTCAAAAAGATTGTAGAACCGTTCATGGGAGAGTTAGATATCAATAGGGATTTTCTCTGGAGAGATCTTAATGTAGGATTCAGCGGAGGAGAAAGAAGAAAAATAGAGATATTGCAGCTCAAATTACTCGAGCCAAAATACATTTTCCTCGATGAGATAGATAGCGGTCTCGATGTAGATGCATTCAAATCGGTGGTCAACATGATAGCCAAACTCAACCATAAAGAGAATACATTTATCGTTATAACACATCTCTTTGATATCCTTGAGAAGCTGCCTGTCGATAAAATTTATATTCTAGAAGATGGAAAAATAAAAGAAGAAGGTGACTCAAAACTAATCAAGAGAATAAAAGAAGAAGGCTTTAATCAGATAAAAAAATAATATGAATAATTGTATAATCATTCATGGCTGTCCCTCTACAAACAATGATCCAAGCTATAATAAGCATTGGATCCCCTGGATAAAAAAAGAATTAGTAATGAAAAATATTTCAGTAGAAACACCAAATATGCCAGAACCTTGGCAGCCTGATTATGATAAATTCAAGACTGAATTCGAAAAATATTCGGTAGATGAAAATACGATATTAATAGGCCATAGCTGTGGTTGTGCGTTTTTGGTTCATCGACTAGGAGAAACCAAACAAAAAATAGCGAAACTTATCCTTATAGCACCACGAAAAATAAACGATGAAGGTGATGAATTTAGAGAGCGTTTTTATGGATATGCTATTGATGAAAGCATCAAGGAAAGAGTACAACAAATAGTAATGTTTACTGCAGATGATGAAGATTCTGAAGGAAAAGAAAGCTTAAAAATATTCCACAAAACGCTTGATGGTGAAATTATTGAGCTAAAAAATCATGGTCATTATACGCTTGGTGATATGTGAACAGAAGCATTCCCCGAATTATTACAAAGCATTTTAGCGTAAAGAATATTCATAATATCTTTATTTGGTAATCACCAATACTATGAAAGCAAAATCACAAGTAAAAAACATCTACGCTACATATAAAAAACCATCACGAGCGCCACCTGCATACGTTTTTGGCATCGTACGATCAATTCTTTATGGTATCATCCTCATTTCATTTTGATACACAGTCTATCAAGTAATAGTAGGACAATTCAGCCGAATGTTGCTTATTCCTTTTGCCATCAATCTTTTCGCAAATCTAATCTTCACCTATATCCAGTTTAAACTAAGAAGAAATGATCGAGCATTAGTGGATATCATAATCGTACTCGCAACGATACTTTGGATAATGGCGGTTACATGGAATACTATCAGACGAGTGAGTATAGCTCAAATACCTTATCTTCTCCGAGTAAGTATAGCGACAGCATTAGCGACATATATTTATAAGCACAATAAATAATCTTTAATTCTATTCTAGTAATATTTATGACATTAAAATCGACGCTTGAATCGTCAGACAACATCAAATATGAATTATATCTTACGGGCCTCACGGAAGACACCGTCAGGAAAATTTCTGCTGATCAGAAAGAGCCTGAATGGATGCTGCATCATCGTTTGAAATGCTTAGAGATATTTCACAATACAAAATTACCGGCATGGTGACCAGACCTGAGCGGATTGAATTTTGACGAAATAGTTTATTATGCAACACCGCACAAAGACCATACATGATATGCGAACACTCGAGACGAGGTACCAGAAGAGATCAAGAAAAAATTTGAAAAACTTGGAATCCCGCAAGCAGAAAGAGAATATCTGGCTGGGGCAGGAGGGCAGTATGACTCAAGCAATGTCTATCACAGGATCAAACAGCAACGAGCAGACAAGTGAATAGTATTCGAAGATATGTCAGCAGCGCTGCATAAATATGCAGATATCGTAAAAAAACATTTTATGAGACTTGTTCCCGCTACCGATCATAAATTTGCAGCATTGCATGGTGCCGTTCGAAGCGGTGGGACATTTATTTTTGTACCCAAATGAGTCAAACTCACTGATCCGCTTCAAGCGTATTTTCGCATGAACACATTGGGAGGCGGCCAATTTGAGCATACTCTGATTATTATAGAAGATGATGGAGAAGGATCGTACATCGAATGATGTTCAGCTCCTAAATACGAAAAATCATCAATCCATGCAGGATTAGTGGAAGTATATGTCGGCAAAAATGCTAAGATGAAATATTCATCCGTAGAGAATCGATCCACCAATACCTATAACCTCAACACCAAAAGAGCTTTAGTAGAGGAGCATGGCTACATGGAACGAGTAAACGGTAATCTTGGTTCTCGCACGACAATGCTGTATCCTTGTTCAATCCTCAAAGGAGATTACAGCAAGACGGATATGCTATGAATCGCCGTTGCAGGGGAGGGACAAAATCAGGATACAGGCTCCAAAGTCATCCACATAGGGAAACATACTTCATCCAACATCATAGCAAAATCCATTTCAAAAAGCTGAGGGATCAATACCTATCGCTGAATCGTTAAAATCGGAAAATGAGCTGATAATGCGGTAAATCATACCCAATGCGATGCACTGCTTTTTGATAATATTTCAGTTTCAAACACTATTCCTCATATCCAATCAGACAACGATAGCGCTATTATCGCCCACGAAGCAAGCGCATGAAAGATAGATGAATCTGAGCTTTTCTACCTGATGTCTCGTTGACTGGACAAGGACAAAGCGACCACCATGATCGTCAACGGATTTTTTTCTGCGGTTGTGAAAAAGCTCCCCCTAGAATATGCAGGCGAGCTCAACAAGTTAGTGGAATTAGAGATGGAAGGATCTATAGGATAATTTATTATCATAGACTCAAAACAATGTGAGAAATAAGTAATACAAAAGAAGAGAGGATACAAAAGAGTTTTGACTCATTTTTTTCTGAGTTTGAAAATATCTCACGACGTTCTAGCGATTTTAAACAATACAATAGATCTATATACAATATATTATGTACTTCTTATAAGAATACAGACAATAAAATAGATTGGAAATATATTATAAAAACATTCGTTCAAGAAGATAAAAGAAATAATTTTCAGCACACAAATATATATAATTACAGATGAATAATTAAGAAATTTAAGGAATTTTTTCTTTCACAGAAACAACAAGGAAAAACTACATGGACAGTAAGTGATCTTGAAAATCGAAATGAATCACTATTGATTACACTAGCAAGAAAATACGGATATAAAAATACACAAGTTGTTGATCGAGAAAAATGTATAGAAGATTATAAGTTAGATAAGTTCTGATGTATATTCAAAAGGGATAGGCCAATCCGTACACCAATACTCATAGAAAATATCAACAAAAAGCTTAAAGAGATTATTAAAAAAAATGGAAAATGGTCTCCTAGTATTTTACATAACCAAAAACCACAATATTTAAGATGGTTTGGGAGGAAATATAGAGATAAGGAATGAAAGATTGATCGATTATATATTATTCACAAGGTATTTGATGACGAAAAAATAATCAAAGCATTTAGACATAGATACGCTTACGATCGTTTATTGAAAGTACCAGAAAAGATACGAAAAGGAAATGTATTTATTGATTTGGATCCAAAAAAACATAGTGGGGGTGATTTAAATCCAGAAGAAATTCTAATCAATAAAGAACACATTGAAGAAAAAGAGAAAATGATAAAAATGATGTATAAAAGCATAGAAAAAACATTATCAGAAGAGGAAAAGAATCAATTATTTTGATTTCTAGAATGAAACGAAGGAGAAAAATCAGATATAGATAGTATTATCCAAAAGATAAAGGAAAATATAGATATTAATGTTTAGATATGCTAAATAAAATATCCATATTTTTTGATAAGAGCTTTCAATCTATTAGAGAGTTCGGGACTAATGGTTTTGGCAAGCATATAGAGTCTATTGATACTCGTATTATGCTTGTTTTTTTTTAGCATAGATTCTCGGATACTGATATCCAAAGTCTTATGATATTTTCTGATTACCTTTTTCACGAGTTCATTGATATATCATTGAGCTATCATTCCAGGGTTATAGAGACTTTCAACGATAGCTAGCTCTAAATTAGCGATAGTAAAGGTCTGTTTTCCAATTTTTATCTTTTTTGTAAGTTTCCAGAAAAAACTAAAGAGATTATCATTAGTCTTATTTTTAGAATACGTCTTAAAAATGACCTGTTTATCGAACATAACTACTTCCGTAGCTTGTTTATAGTTATTGACGATAGAAAGTTCATCAGGGATATCAAAAGAAGCTAAATTAAGCTCCAAAGCTTTAAGTCCTCCTATATATCGATTGCCTTTGAGAAAGTCAGTACAGTGTTTTTTGACGATAGTTCGATACCAAGTTTCTACAATCTCTTCCTTGGTATATCCACGTTCAGGATCTTTGACAAAAAAGATATTCTTTTTGAGGTTTTCGAGATATCATCTGATCTTTAGATAATAGATTATCTTATACATTTTTTGTACTGAAAAATCATCCCCGAGAAGAGGTTTAAAGAAAGCTCAGATTTTTTCACCATCAATCAGCTTTCCCTTATGTTTCATCAACTTTTTAACAAGATTGTCAAAAACCTTATTAGACATAATTAGCTACTTACCTATAAAGTATAACTAAAAAAATATAATGTTTCTTACAAAAAAATCAAGACGTTTTTTCCACAAAAATTCCAACAGTTTTTCTATTGCATTTGTTTTTTGAAACCATAAAAAAGCGCATACCCTTATTTTTATACTATCTTAATATAAAAAAAATGAATCTAACTCCTGCGATAGAAATATATCAAAAAACAGTTTGCTTAGACAGTATTCAAGCCATATTTACAGAGACAGGGATGGGATCATATGATGTTATATTAGAGATAAACTCAAATAAATTCCTTATAGCGCTCCATAACATTGCTGACCAGATAGATACGCTAGAAATCATAGCTACCAAATGATTTATAGAGATAAACAATAAGATCATCCTCATGATAAAAAAACTTATCGAACATTTACGATATAGATTAGACTAATATACAGTCAAAAGTCATAAAGTCCAAAGTTACAAAGTCAAAAGTCATAAAGTCCAAAGTTTATAAAGCCAGAAATTATAGACCTTAGACTTTAAGGACTTTACAGACTTTAAAGACTTTAAGGACCTTACAGACTTTAAGGACTTTACCGACCTTACAGACCCAATAATGAATGAAGAACATAATCTTTTAGTCCAGGAATATTCAAAAAACCCACTTAAAAATTTTGCTTTGAAAGAATATACCATCAAGCAACATGAGGGTAATTTTATCTGTTGAGATGATATAATAGTATATGTAGTGATCAAAAACGATACTATCGAAGATTATAGTTTTGACGGCAGTTGTTCAAATATAACTACTGCAGCAGCAAGTTTCTTATCAGAATTTATCATAGGGACCAAAATTCAGGATATCCTGCATCGAACCTATCAGACAATGGTAGACCATTGATTTGAAGTATCAGCAAGAAGAAAGAGAGCAGGAGTTATTGCCATCTTAGCGACAAGAAATGCAATACATGCATATCTAAAAGATTGAAAGAACGATGTCTTCGACGATGTAATAGAAGATTAAACACGACAAAACATGTACACTATTTGACAAGTTTTTAACAAAAATGGTGGAAATATGTCAAAAACAACCCAAAATAATATTGAAAACAATAGACAAATACATATCAGTTCTATTACCAAATCTGCTTTTTAGTTGTTAGCTCTAGATATGAGGCCGCTTAAACATCTTTTGGTGAATATTGTAGTCAATGGAGCAGTATTGTATGCCATTGTCTATTACGTACCAGAATTAGGATTTAAAATACAGTCCATCTACAAGGATACCTATATCATATTTGGGATTCTAGGAATAGTCTTTTGGTTGATCAATTCTGTACTCAAGAGCATATTAAAGATACTGACCTTGCCTGTGAGGATCATAACGCTTTGACTCTCATCATTATTGTTAAATCTTGCTATCCTCTATATCTTTGAACAGACGATAAATTACTTGAATGTTTGAATAACTGTACAACTTGGAACGTTATTGCAAACCCTGGTATTATCAATCATCATCAGTACGATATACTTTGTAATCAAAAAAATAATATAATCCAAAAAAACAAAAATATAATCTTTATTTGATAAATAGAAGATATAAAAATGAAAAAATGAACTAGTATTTATCTTTGGATACTCATTATTGTATTTATATTGATATTGATACCATACTTCCAAAATGCAGGAGGAGGATGATCAGGGATAAGTTTTTACTTTTTGTCTGTCACAGGCATTACAGATGTATATCTCTATATCATATCGCTGGGTATATTAGAAGGCGTATTGATAACATTATATGTACAATCATTACTCAAAGATCTCAAAGAATCAGAACCTACGAAATTTGATATCAATCAATAAAATAAACAAAAATATATGATAAAAGACTACAAGAAGCCTTATCTCGCGAAGATAGGTAAATATGCCTTTATTTTAAATTATTAATGACAGTGTATTATGAGTAAAACGTATAATGTAACGAGAGAAGTTGCATCAAAATCTTTGAATATATCTACAAGAACCATTGATAGATACATCAAAAACGGAAAATTATCTTACAAAAAGATTGCAAACAAAGTATTGTTAGCCAAAGAAGAAGTTATTTCACTCAAAGAAGAATTCGCAACTCTTCATCAAGAACTTAGTACAGAAATCATCAATCAAAGTACTAGTTATCCAAGTAATTCATTAGCAAATAAAGGAGATATTGAAAAAAATATCGATCAAAAAGTTGAAAAATTTTTTCTGATTTTCAAAGAAAAAGAAAAAATGCTTGAAGAAAAGAATAAGGTCATCTTCGTACTTCAACAAAGAGTATCTGAGCTTGAAAACAAGATCCAACATATGATCGCATTACCTGATTACAACAAAGAAAAGCAAGAAGCTATAATAGAAAAGCAAAAATTAGAAGAGAAAATAGGTCAACTCAAAGGGATGATCAAAAATGAAAAACTCAAAAATCTTATTTTTATATGACTTTCTCTTGTATTTATAATTGTAGCTGGTTTTTTTATTTTAAAAGGATAAAAAAAACACTGAACACAATAAATTATAGGTAAACTCCAGAATCTACTGGAGTTTTTTTATTTAACATGGCATTGACTTTTATTATAATATAAATATAATATATTAAGTTTTAACCATCTCACCAAAAACAGAGTATGTTAGAAACACTTATCCATTACCAATTATACATCATTATAGGAATACTAATATTCCCTGTTTTTGCATTCATTATTTATTTTGTGAAAAACCTCATAGACAGAGCGAGATTTGTAAGAACGCTCAATAATATGAGAAAACCGTTAATGGAAAGGATCAATACCATTGATACCATTTATGAGATCAAAGAAAAAAAAGCGGAGATGAATATGATTATCAATCAAATCAAAAACGATATCACTATACTCAAACAAGAAATATATATAGGACAAGATGGGTTTCAATTAGAAAAAATCGATCAGATAGATAAGGAGATCAGCATGTTTTATGAAAAAATGCAAGAGAAAGAGATACAACAGCCACAAATGATATCGCAACCACAAGCGCAACAATATTTCCAAGAACCTACAACACAAGCGATATATCAGCAAACCGTTCAACAACCTCTCCAAGAGATACAACAGACATCTCAACCCAAGATAATGAATGAGAATTTCAGTAAATTTCTCGTAGTCTATAGAGAAAAAGACAAGCTTATAGAAGAGAGAAACAGGATGATCAGTGAAAAGAATAAATCAATCTATATCTTGCAGCAAAAACTCACAGAAGCAGAACAAAGATTAAAGCAACTCATCATTGAAGACAAGAACGACAAAAACAAGGATAAGATCATAGAAGAAAAGATTCAGCTTATAAATAT
>JAHFJL010000032.1:0-2051 GCA_023245855.1 bacterium | reverse complement strand
CAAGGATCAAATCATAAACGAAAAGAATACCTTTATCAGCAATCTTCAAAACAAACTTAGTGAAATAGAGAATAGACTCCAAAATATGGTAACTCTCAATGAAAACACCAAAGAAAAGATACTTGATAAAAAACTTTTTGATATAGATAGACAAATCAAAAAAGAAAAAAGAAAAAATCGAATTTTTATTATACTATTTATTTTAGCATTACTGATAGGTACCTTAGGATGTATATTTTTTTATACCCATTACCTTCAAGGAACTGGAGAAATAACTATTTGAATATAACATTTAAGATTTCTGAAAACTCCTCTCTGCAAGCAGCAAAATTAAGATTAGTCAATCGTTGTTTAAAATCATAATGACAGAATCTGACTGTATTTTCTAATCATTTATCTGTCATACCAAGATACGTTTCTATATCTCATTTTTTGAGGATGAACGTATTTTTTTTATACAGACTATCTATATTGGCCACCAAATATTTATATTTTTGTGGGAAGACATTCCTGATTGTATCCACTAGTTTATTGTAATGACGATGAGTCTTGCCGCTTTTTCTGAGACCCATATAATGAGCTCTTGCTTGTTTATAATAATACGTGAGATCATCTTGTGTCATAAATCCATAATCTACGATATTGTCTCGATCACCGATAAAATATGATTGCAAGCCAAATCTAGAAAGAAATGCACTTCGGATTTTATAACTTCATTTTCCATTGATATTGATAATCTCGTAATCGGTGAGTTTATCTTTTCGTTCAGGTAACGTGTGAAGATAGTTCAGATAGAATTCAAAAAAATATTGATCGGTCTCTCATTCTACCATGATGATCTTATTCACAAAAAATATTTTAGAAAGATTCTCAAATTTGAGAAGATGGACAAGCGTGGCTTCATCTGGAGATAACGTGGACAAAGGATTTGTGATAAGAGTCTCTCCATTGATTTTAGCGAATCTATAGACGTTTCAGATATTTCATTCGTTGATGAAGAGAGGAGAGTAGGTAGACAAGATAAATTGTGTCCCTATATTCTGATTAATCTTTTCTATCATCCTTGAAAAGCTTCTTTCCATTTGAGGATGAAAATGGATCTCGGGTTCATCGATGATAAGCATCCCTTGTTTAAGGTCATATCCATACATAGTAAAAATCATGACCAAGAGAGATTGCTCTCCATCACTCAAATCAGCAAACGTAGAATATTGTCAAAACATATCTACAAGATAGAATACTATCATCCCTTCCTTATATTCGATTGTAAGTTTTTTATCAAAATATTTATCAATGATGCGTATCAAACTGGTATAGAATTCTGATTGTTGCAGCTTCTGTGGATAATTATCGATATCATGTTGGTCCATCTTCAAAGTAGAATGATCAGAAATAATATTCCAGATTTTTTTTGCACAGAGATAGAACGAAAGATATGAATGATATACAGATGAATTCCTATCTCATACAAAAACATTCCGTGATTGAGGATTTATGCTATTAGAAACTTTTTTTAGACTTCTGTTGAGTCAGATAAAAGCGATGCCGTTTTTGAGAGGATACAAAATTTGCTCATTCTTTTTCCTTTCAAAGACATTGTAGATATCAAAACATATCTCTATAAGTTCAATAGTTTTGAGATACAAAAGGATAAACTGACTCTGAGAAGAAAAGTAAGCGTCATCGATGATCACTTTTTTAGTATCGGTATCAAAGAGACATCTCAACGTAAAAATCTTAGGCAGGGCATGAATCTGTCCTTTGGAAAACACAGGATATTGGAGATCCAATGTGCTATATTTTTTGAGGAGAGTATTGATAAGCGCTTTATGTTCAGCTATATATGTTAGATTGTCATAATCATGTTCAGTTAAGGTGAATTGGATGATCGCTTCTTATGGTTTATCCGGGAACGCAAAATGTTTACTAATTCATTCTGAAAATTGTTCATTATGTTGGATAACTTTTTGGAGATCATCTTTTTTTCATGTCAAAATAGGCTTCTTATCATAGAGGTAATCGTTCATGATACCGACCTTGATGATTTGCTT
>JAHFJL010000031.1 GCA_023245855.1 bacterium | reverse complement strand
GGGAAAAATAAGGACGAAAAAATAGTAGTCTTCGATCTTGGATGAGGAACATTTGATGTAACCATCCTTGAAATCGGAACTGAAGGAACGTTCCAAGTGTTATCAACAAGCGGAGATACCCACCTGGGAGGAGCTGATTTCGATCAGAATATCATCCAATATCTTGTAGATGCGTTCAAGAAAAAGGAAGGGATCGACCTTACCAAAAACGCTATGGCGATGCAGAGAGTAAAGAACGAAGCTGAAGCTGCTAAACATCAATTATCGCAAACAGAAAGAGTAGATATCTCTATCCCATTCATCATCACGGGTGACGATGGGTTGCCAAGAAATCTGGAAGAATCATTAACAAGAGCTCAATTTGAGAATATGTGCAAAGACCTTTTTGAAAAATGCAAGAAGCCATGTTTGCAAGCGCTCGAAGATTCTAAGCTCAAGAAGAGCGATCTCAATCAAGTGATCTTGGTGGGAGGTTCTACAAGAATGCCAGCAGTACTCAAACTCGTAAAAGATATTTTCGGTCTCGAACCAAAAGCTACCGTCAATCCTGACGAATCAGTTTCGCAAGGAGCGGCTATCCAAGCGGGTATCATCCAAGGAGATGTCAAATACATCCTCTTGCTCGACGTTACTCCCTTGAGTCTATCAGTTGAAGTAGAAGGCGGATTGGCGCATGTGATGATCGCGAGAAATACGACTATCCCTGCCAAAAAAGAGAATACCTTCACGACCGCTGCCGACAATCAAACCGCAGTAACCGTACATGTAACGCAAGGAGAAAGACAATTTGCTAGAGACAACAAAGATCTCTGAATGTTCAATCTCGAAGGGATACCTATGATGAGAAGAGGGCAACCTCAGATCGAAGTGACTTTCGATATCGATGCAAACGGAATCCTCAATGTTACTGCAAAAGAGAAATCTACCGGAAAAGAGCAATCAGTAAAAATCCAATGATCGACAAATATCTCTGATGAAGATATCACAAAAGCAAAAGCTGAAGCAGAAAATTTTGCTGAAGAAGATAGAAAGAGAAGAGAGATCGTTGAATCTAAAAATAGGCTTGAAGCGTTGATCTATCAGATGGAAAGCATGATTTCAGAGCAGAAAGATAAGATTCCAACGGAAGATAAAGAGAAAGTGAACAAGCTTATCGCTGACGGAAAATCTATCAAAGACAAAGACGGAGTCACTAAAGAAGAGATTGATACAGAGATCGATAGAGTCCAAAAAGAATTCGCTGAACTTTACAACAAGTATCAAGCTGCTCCATCACAAGCAACTCCAAATCCAGATTCAGAAATTGAAAAAGGTAATGGAACTGTAGAGGGTGAGGTTATCGATGCAGATAAAAAATAAAGAAATCTTGTAAAGGATAAAGGAGGATTTATTAAAACAAACAAAAAAACCACCCCATTCGCTTCCATATGTCATTCCCTTGAAAAAGGGAATGACGTTAGAGCAGCGGGGTGGTTTTTTTTAATACATATTTTTTTACATCGCCAATCCCATAGTAGGATTGAAGTACTGTTTAAAAGTTTCCATGATCTCTTGTACCGTCAGCACTTCATTGATCTTAGTAGCAGAAGTTCAGACAAACCATAATCATTTTCATTTGCCTCAAGCGGTGCTTCTTATCAGTTCTTTCAATATACACATCTGCGCAAGCAACGGATTCCCGTTTTTGAAACCACACTGCTGTAAACAGGTTTTGATGCAGTCTCTTTGTTGAGCTGAGATGTCAGCCATCCTAGCAAATATTTCGCTTTGCTTGAGCGCTCTCGCAGGCAGTCCCGCGCTGGACATATATTCAGTGATATCGTTTTCTGTGCTATTGACGACAGCTTGTTTGAATTCTTGGTTGGCGCCACTTTCTTTGCTCGCTAAGAATCTAGTTCACATCTGTACTCCAGAAGCTCAGAGATTCAATATCCTCATCACATCGACATGGTTTACGATTCATCCTGCAGCAATGATCGGGATGCTGTATCACTCTTCCTCAAAATATTTTTTGACTGCGGGTATCGAATTTTCCAAAATGAAATCTGAGTTAGAGTCCGCGTTTTTCAAGTCTTCGAGATTTTTCACTCAGAGGTGGCCTCCCGCTTTAGTCGGGTCTTCTAAGATGATGGCATCAGGAAGTCTTTGATATTTTCTTATCCGATTCTGTACGATTATTTTCACTCCTCTCAAGTTTGAGAGTATCGGTACGAGCGCGATATTGGGAAAATCTTTGGTGATATCAGGGAGGTTCATCGGCAATCCTGCTCCACATACGATGCCGTCAATTCACGCTTTGCATGCAGCAAGCACTTGCTCCTTGAATCATTGTGCAGCAGCCATGATGTTCATAAATACGGGTCCTTTTCATTGCGCTATCTCCTTCGCTTTTTGTACTTCTTGTCCTATAACTTGGCAATTGGTAGTGAGAAAAATCTCGTTGCCTTGCTCCAAAGAGACTTTTCAGTCATGAGTTTTTTTGGCATCTATCATAGCTTGTCTCAAGATATGTTTGTAGGTAGGGGTATCGCACAATCATGCTGAGGATAAGGTTCAGACTCCGCCGTTAAGAGCGACAGCTCAAGCAAGTTCAGCCATAGAGATCCCTATTCCCATTCATCATTGAACAATAGGTAATTCTGACTGATATTTTCATATTTTTAGTCCAGCATCATATTTTCCCTCATGTTCATTGAGTGTTTCTTTATTCATCATTACCATGGAAAAGCAATAAATATAGAGCATATAGCATATACAAATACGCTTGTATGTCAAGAATTATTGGTTTAAAATCAAATAAAAAAAAGTTCCACGAAAACGCGGAACTAAATGTTTTTTTATTGTCTAAAATCTTCATTTTCATATATATGTTCTTTAGTGAACCATTGTTTCTTGGTATGTGCAAAAGATATTCCTGCAGTACCTGCTATCAAGAGCAAAATTCCAAAAAGGAAATGGATGGTGATATAGAGTTCCGGTTTTCCTATTCCTATAATCATAAAGTAAATGCCTATAAGTACAAATAAGAAACTACCTATTGTACGTAGTGCTATCCACCAGCTGAATATTCTTACATGGATTTTCATGAGATATGTTTTTGTATGTATTTTACTGGATAATATCTATTTGTAGAGAGAAAACAAATAAAAAAAAATTTTGTTGGTGTGGTAATCTCAGGGGAAATCAGTATACTATATTTTAGTTAATAACTAAAAACTAATAATGAAAAATGATGGAATAGGATATACAAATATACCAAAACTTTTCACTTTTAATTTTTCACTTTTCACTAAAATCCTATGAATTTTTACATGACCTGCGCTGCGGGACTAGAATCTATACTCAAAAAAGAGATCGAACTCGCAGGATATGTTGTGATCGGTTCCCAACCGACGCTCGTACGTTTCAAATGAGATCTTTCTGCAATCGCAAAAATGAATCTCCGAAGCAGAGTAGGGAACAAACTCTATCTCGAACTCGCACAACATATTACTTCTGATTTTAATGCGCTGTTTGACTTGGTCAAGACGATCGATTGGAAAGACTACATCCAAAACAATCCCATCATCGTAACCGCAATGACCAAAAAATCTTTGCTGACGAGTACGCCAACTATCCAGAGCATAACTAAGAAATCTATTGTGAAGAAACTTCTTCAGGGACAAGGGACAAGGGACGAGGGACAAGAAGGAAGAATTTTTGAAGATCAAAAATTAACGCCGATAGAGGTTCTGATATCTCTTGATAATGATATGTGTACCGTTTTGCTCAATACGACGGGTGAATCGCTTCATAAGAGAGGGTATAAAAAAGCCACAGGAGAAGCACCGATCAACGAAGCGTTAGCGGCATGATTGCTTTTATTGTCCGGTTGGAAATTCAGTGAACCGTTGTACGATTTTTTCTGTGGAAGCGGAACGATTGTCATCGAAGCAGCCTTGCTCGCAAAAAATGTCGCGCCGGGAATGTTCCGTTCATTCGCTTTCCAAAAGTTCAGACGATATGATCAGAGCCTGTTTGCAGCAGAATTGACTGCAGCTAAAAACAAGATGATGCTCGATAAACAGCACACCATCATCGCTTCTGACATCAATCCGCAGATGATAAAGATCGCTCAAGAAAACGCGAAAATAGCAGGAGTGGAGAAGTATATCACTTTCGCAACCAAAGATCTGGTAAGCTATGTAGACGGCCCAGAACTCATAGGAACGCTAGTCTCCAACCCTCCCTACGGACTAAGAATGAATGCTTATGACCTAGAAAAAATCTATCATACGATCACCCAACTTTTCACACAACATCCAAAATTGCATGGAGGCATTATCACCTCTTACGAAAAATTTGTACCGGATGAAGTATCCGGAACCTGGAAAACATCGATGTTCTACAATGGATGAGAAAGATGTCGATTCTATAAGAAATCATTAATGAAGTAAACAATAGTCATTGCGAATGAAATGAAGCAATCTAAATAATTATTCTAAGATTGCTTTGTCGTTTTACTCCTTACCCCAAGAGTACTTCTTCGTTTCACTCAGGGCGCGCAATGACAAAAAATATTTAAAATTCAACATTCAAAATTATGACAAAATCATTTATCCTCGATGCGGGAAAAATACAGGAATTCACTAAAGAGCACAAACTCCAGCCCTTCAGAATCAAACAGCTCTACCAAGAAATATTCAAAAATCAGAATATAAATTTTGCTGATATGACGACGATTTCCAAAGAGTTGAGAGAAGACTTAGATAAGCAATTTTCCGTGACAACGCTCAAGGTAGATCAGATCATTGAAGACAGAAACACCACAAAAATATGATTTGAGACTCATGACGGATTTATGATCGAAGCGGTGATACTCTATCATCGACAGGATGATAAATATATCAAAAACAATTCACCGAAATTAAATAGGATAACGCTCTGTGTATCTTCACAGGTGGGATGCCCGATGTGATGCATCTTTTGTGTAACATGAAAGCTAGGCATCAAAAGGAATCTCGGGCGAGACGAAATCATCTCTCAGCTTTTGTTCGCTAACAATCATATCAAGAAAAAATTTGGGAAACAGGAAGACTGAACGTTATACGGTGTGAGAAATGTCGTCTTTATGGGGATGGGCGAACCGTTGCTCAACTATGACAACACCAAAAAATCTATCGAGGTGATGCTCAGGCAAGAAGCAGGATTTTCGCTTTCCAAAAGACATGTAACGATTTCCACTTCAGGAATCATTCCATGAATCAATCAATTGATCAAAGATGATATCCCAGTCCAGCTCGCAATTTCATTGCATGCGCCCAACCAAGAATTACGCGACAAGCTTATGCCGGTTGCAAAAGCATATCCACTCGCTGAGCTGATGAAGACGATTGATACCTACGTCAAAAAATTCGACAACAGGATTTTCTACGAATACATCATGATCAAAAATATAACAGACAAACCCGAGTTAGCAAGGCAATTAGTTACCCTGCTCAAACATAGATTAGCGCATGTAAACTTAATCCCTTACAACAACAACCCTGCTATTGAACTCAAAGAAAGCGATGAAGCGACTATGCAAGCATTCAAAAAAATATTGGAAGAAGGCGGTATTACTGTGACCATCAGAGATAGTCTTGGAAGGAAAATGAAGTGAGCCTGCGGTCAGTTAGGCTATGAAAAATTAACCCAACAAGGAAAATAATAAAATATCTACGTTTAAATCCTCCTGTACTTTGTACCACCTCCCGGAGCTTGTCCGGGACAGGCTCTCCTTTAAAATAAAGGAGGACAAAAAAAGAAAAATATTAAAATCCCCGCCTAGGCGGGGATTTTAATTAAATTTTATATTACAAACTAGGAAGCGTGATAGTAAGGGTACCAGAGTATTGACCCACTGCTTGATACGCAGGGATAGTCACTTTAAGATCCACATTTGAAGTAGAGATCTTACATACTTCTCAGAAATTTGCTGATTTACCGAAGAGTACGGTATCGGTATCGATACTTGTTCGTGAATCTAATGAAGATCATGGATTAGCAGTACATACTCCTTGCGGTACGGTAGCAGCAGGGTTTTTGATGAGGACGTTGCTAGCCAATATAGTTTGTCCAGGATCGTTTGTATTTATATTGAGGAGATCGCTGGATTGTATGCTGAGTGTTCGAGGAGCAGCACCTTGAAGATCATTACAGAACCAAGCAGTATTGCCGCTGAGAGTAGAGAATGGAGAACTGATATCTCTAGATGATGAAGAATATCAGGTCACACCAAGATTGAGAGTGTTACCATAATCACAGTACCCGAATCCCGTGTTGACGATTTGGATAGTGATATCTCCGCAGTTAGCACCTACACATCCTGTTTCGTTAGTGGTGTAATTGATGCTATCACTCGTATTGATTTCTACAGTAGCGGTAACATTGTCCGTATCGAATTGAGCGTAAACAGTTTTGGTACCCGTAATAGCAGAGAGCGTCCAAGCTTTGGTAGTAGCATATACTTCCCAAGAAGATCGAGAACCTCATGTAGTATCGTTTTGAAATCTCATATTGAGGACTCATGTAGCATTGATATTGAGGGTAACTGAAGTACCTGTTGTGGTAGCAGCATCGTTATTGATGACGAAAGATCAAGTGCTTTCACCTACAGCGAACATCGTCAAGTGATTAACAAATATCAACGCATACGGTTGTCCACTAATATTTATTACATTAGTAGGGGCAGCAGGCGTCCACGTAGAACCATCATGAGAATAGTAGACAGTAACGAGATCTCCAACAGTAGTGCCAGGGACAGGTATTCTCAACTGCACATTTACAGGATCACCTGATGTAGCATCTTTGAAATAGATTGGTGCATTGTTGTTATTGCCAAAATCAACAACGGAGACGATATTATTAAGACCGGCTTGGGTAGCGATACTAGTAGATTTGATGATGGGAGCATTAAGGATACCAAGGAACGGACTGTTATTAGAGTTTTGAACTGTGATATTAGCAGGCGCTTTCATTTCAATCTTATTTCCAGTAGCTGATTGAAGGATAAAAGGGACTAAGATATCTCCATTACTCGCTTGTGTATTGATTCTATTGTGTCCGACATAAGTGCCATCAGGTACTTGTGTAACAGCACCAGAAGCATTTAAATAATTCTTATTTGTGAACTCAGTGATGATATTTTCTTGGTTGCTGGTATCAGAAGGAATATTTACGATATCATCAGTGATAGCTCCAGAGTTGATGATAAGAATGGTTGTAGCAAGATTGCCGGTATCAGTTCCGTCGTTGAGATAGTACGTGAAATGATCAGTACCGTTAAAATAGAGATCAGGTGAATAACTAAAACTTCAGTCACCTGTATCTATAATTAATATTCCATGAACGGGGATAGTATTGATGATCACATGTAAGGTATTGTTTTCAGCATCAGATGCAAAATCTGATTTTAAGAGGCCATTAGCAGCTTCTACAGTAAGCATGACAGATTCATCAGTAGAGAAGCTAGCTCAAGTAGCTACAGGAGGAGTATTGCTAGGAACAATACACGCGCTAGTATCTTGGGAAGCTTGCCAACCGGTACCTGCTTTGGTAGTTAAGAAGGTAAGGAAGTTACCATTAAAATCTCATTGACAGATTTTATTGTTATCAAGCGTTAATCAGTTATTAGCAAATAGATTAGTGAATCAAGAAAAGTAATCAGGGATGGTAGATAAGAGGTTTCATGATAACCAAACCATCCAAATGTTAGATAGTGGGGAGAGATCAGGAATAGTAGTTAATGTATTGTTATCGAGCATAAGATTCTGAAGGCTAGACAATCCAGAGAAGAGATCATTAGGGAGAGAACCGGTAAGTTTATTAGATGATAACCCAATAGAAGAAAGAAGAGAGAGTCCATCAAAAGCCCCAGTTGAGATATTTGATAACGAATTTCTTGATAAAAAAAGATTGGTAAGGTTAGTTAACCCGGAGAGAGAAGGAAGGGTTCAGGAGAGGTTATTATTAAATCATAAGATCATGCTTACATGTCCGCTCGCATTACAAAAGATCCCATTCCACCCCCCCACACAAACGGTAGGTGAAGAAAGCCATCCATTATTATTTGTCCATCCAGATCAGGTAGTAGAATCATACAAACTGACTAAATTTTCACATTCAGATTGAGGGATATCGGTGACAGCATTACAAGAAAAAGAAGGCGGTACACAAACTCAAGATGGATTTTGGGAAGCTTGCCAACCAGTACCTGCTTTGGTAGTTAAGAAGGTAAGGAAGTTACCATTAAAACCTCGTTGACAGATTTTATTGTTATCAAGCGTTAATCAGTTATTAGCAAATAAATTAGTGAATCAAGAAAAGTAATCAGGGATGGTAGATAAGAGGTTTCATGATAACCAAACCATCCAAATGTTAGATAGTGGGGAGAGATCAGGAATAGTAGTTAATGTATTGTTATCGAGCATAAGATTCTGAAGGCTAGACAATCCAGAGAAGAGATCATTAGGGAGAGAACCGGTAAGTTTATTAGATGATAACCCAATAGAAGAAAGAAGAGAGAGTCCATTGAAAGCCCCAGTTGAGATATTTGATAACGAATTTCTTGATAACACAAGACTGGTAAGGTTAGTTAACCCGGAGAGAGAAGGAAGGGTTCAGGAGAGGTTATTATTAAATCATAAAATCATGCTTACATGTCCGCTCGCATTACAAAAGATCCCATTCCACCCCCCCACACAAACGGTAGGTGAAGAAAGCCATCCTCATGTATTCGTCCATCCAGATCAGGTAGTAGAATCATACAAACTGACTAAATTTTCACATTCAGATTGAGGGATATCAGTAACCGTACTACAATCGAATTCAGCTGGAGCTGAACAAGCGCTAGTATTTTGAGAAGCTTGCCAATTTGATGGAGATGCTATTCCATCAACGAAAGAAATAAGGTCAGAACTCATAGATCACGTACAGATTTTATTGGTGCTTACATTTAGAGAAGATAAATCAGTCAACAATGCAAGATTTTCAGGAAGGGTAGTGAGTTGATTATTATTCAAATAAAGATATTGGATATTATCAAACCCAAAAAATGCATCAGTTGGGATAGTTGTTAATAAATTATGTTCTAAATGAAGATAAACAAGATGAGGTACTTGAGATAAATCAGGGACATTAGTCAGTTTATTATATTGTAATTCAAGGTTTTGAAGAGCAGGTAATCATGTAAAATCTCAGATACCTGTCAATTGATTATATGATAATCTCAGCGACCAAAGATAAGGTAAGTCAGAAACCACAGCAACTCCTGAGAGATTGCGGTTCGCTAAATATACCATAGAGACGTGACCACCCGTAACGGTTACACCACTCCAATTAGCAGCAGTTAATAAAGAAAGCCATCCTCATGTATTTGTCCAACCAGATCAATTAGTACTATTATACAAGTTAACCAAAGCTTCACATTCAGATTGAGGGATATCAGTAACCGTAGAACAAAATGATGGTGCTTCACACGCGCTAGTATCTTGAGTATATTGCCAACCTGGAGATAATTCATCGACGAAAGAGATAAGTTCTGGGCTCATAGATCAGGTACATATTTTGTTGGTGCTTGTATTGAGATCAAATAAATTAGTCAACAATGTAAGATTTTCAGGAAGTGTAACGAGTTGATTATTATATAATCGAAGATCAGTAAGACTAGAAAGTCCCGAAAATACATCACTAGGGAGAGCTGATAACTGATTACCGTCTAAATAAAGTTGTTGAAGATTAGAAAGTCCCGAAAATACATCACTAGGGAGAGCTGATAATTGATTAGCGCCTAATGTAAGTCGTTGAAGACTAGAAAGTCCCGAAAATAAATCACTAGGGAGAGCTGATAACTGATTATTATATAAAAAAAGTCGTTGAAGACTAGAAAGCCCATCAAAAGCCCCACTTGGTATAGTAGTTAACTGATTACCGCCTAAATAAATTTGTTGAAGACTAGAAAGCCCAGCAAATAAATCACTAGGGAGAGTTAATAACTGATTACCGTCTAAATTAAGACGTTGAAGACTAGAAAGTCCCGAAAATAAATCACTAGGGAGAGCTAATAACTGATTACCGTCTAAATAAAGATCATTAAGACTAGAAAGTCCCGAAAATACATCACTAGGGAGAGCTGATAATTGATTAGTGCCTAGATAAAGACGTTGAAGACTAGAAAGTCCCGAAAATAAATCACTAGGGAGAGCTGATAACTGATTACGGTCTAAAAAAAGTAGTTGAAGACTAGAAAGTCCCGAAAATAAATCACTAGGGAGAGCTGATAATTGATTAGCGCCTAATGAAAGTTGTTGAAGATTAGAAAGCCCCGAAAATAAATCACTAGGGAGAGCTGATAATTGATTAGTGTCTAGATAAAGGCCTTGAAGGCTAGAAAGTCAATCAAACGCATGACTAGGGAGAGTTGATAATAGATTACTATATAAAGTAAGATATGTAAGACTAGAAAGTCCCGAAAATAAATCACTAGGGAGAGCTGATAATTGATTAGTGTCTAGATAAAGGGATTGAAGACTAGAAAGCCCATCAAAAGCCCCACTTAGTATAGTAGTTAACTGATTAGCGCCTAAATTAAGTATTTGAAGACTAGAAAGTCCTGTAAGTGAAGGAATTATTTCTGAAAGATTATTCTCGAAAAGCCCTATAGTATATACATGTTGTAGAGGTGATGCTCCATCACAAGTGATACCATACCAACCCCCCGTACAAACGGTAGTAGAAGAAAGCCATCCATTATTATTTGTCCAACCGGATCAGGTAGTAGAATCATACAAACTGACTAAATTTTCACATTCAGATTGAGGGATATCGGTGACACTAGCACAATCGAATGCAGGTGCTCCATGCGCTTCACAAGCGCTTGTATCTTGAGTATCTTGCCAACCTGGAGATAATCCATCAACAAAATTCAGGAGATCAGAACTCATAGATCAGGTACAGATGTTGTTGGTCTCAAGATTGAGACTGGTGAGGCTGCTTAATGAACCAAGACTTGAAGGAAGCGTAACGAGTTGATTATTATATAATGCAAGATCAGTAAGATTAGAAAGTCCCTCAAAAACTCATGTTTCTATAATTGTAATAGCATTTTGATCTAAAGCAAGAGATTGGAGGCTAGAAAGTCCATCAAATGTTCCAAAAGGAATATTTGTCAATGCATTAACGCTTAAATTAATAAGTATTAAATTATTCAATCCCGCAAACGAATTATTTTCTATATTTGTGATAGTATTCCCCTCTAAATTAATACTTGCAAGATCAGTCAAACCAGAGAGTGCAAACAAAGATCATGAGAGATTGTTTGATGATAGTTCTATATCAGTCACATGTCCATTACTGACAGTTATTCCATCCCAATCACCGATAACAGGAGAAACAAGCCAGTTGCTGGTATTAGTCCAACCCGATCATGCAGTATTGTTGTATAAACTGACCAACGCATCGCATTCAGCTACAGGGACATCCTCAATATTTTCACAAGAAAATACTCAACATGAGCTGGTATCTTGTGTGGTTTGCCAATCACCATAATCGTTCGAATATTGGTTAGTGAACTTGATGAATTGTGGACTCATGCCTCATGTACATATTTTATTGTTATCAAGAGATAACGCATCTGAACTATCCAGATATGTTAAAGTTTTGAAATTATGAGGAAGTGTAACGAGTGAGTTTCATGACAAGTAAAGATATTCAATATTAGAGATCGATGCTATGACATCGCTGCGAAGGCTTCTCAATAAATTTTCTGATAGATTAAGTCTGGAAATAGGATTGCTCGAAAAGGTGCCACTAGGAATCCTAGATATTGAATTGTGTTGGAGATAAAGATTATAAAGACTAGACAATCCATCAAATGGAGTGTTTAAAAGACTTGATATACTGTTATATGATAGATCAAGTAGATAAAGATTAGATAATCCCGCAAATGCATCGCTAGGGATATCAGTAATATCATTATTGTTTAAGTGAAGTTCTTCAAGATTAGACTGACCCACGATTGCATCGCTCGGGATGCTTGTCAGATGATTAGATCATAGATAAAGAATATCAAGATTAAGTCCGGCAAATGCATCACTCGGAATACTTGAAAAATCATTATTTTCTAAGTGAAGTTCTCAGAGAGAAGGTATAGCAGCAAGCGCATCGGTGGGGATGTCTATCAGATGATCAGATCATAAATTAAGGGTTCGAAGATTATCTAATCCCACAAATGCATCACTTGCAATACTTGAGAGATTATTACTATCTAAGCCAAGATACCATATGCTAGGCAATCCCGCAAATGCACTGCTTGAGAGGGTAGTCAGAAGATTTCATGATAAATAAAGTTCTTGAAGGGCAGGCATTCCGACAAGAGCATCAGTCGGTACAGCCGCTAGTTGATTGTTGCTCAAACTAAGAATATGGAGACCAGTCAATCCTGCAAACGCATCAGTTCCTATAGTATCTATCTGATTATCATTTAACC
>JAHFJL010000066.1 GCA_023245855.1 bacterium | reverse complement strand
CATTTTTGAAATCATTGTCTCTCTTCATTTAGGTCAGATATTCGATTCTGTATCTAATCCTCACGGATGTATTCATATCACTCTGCATTTGCTATTTTTTAATTCTAATCTAACATTTTCTATTAACCCTCTTAAAGCTCGTTTAGTTGTGCTATATATCGGCATGAATTCATTGGCTTTGTATCAGATTGTCGCACCTATATATAGGACGTCAGCTTCATTTTTTTTGATCAATGGAAGCAGTTTAGATACAAGCATACTGGGTCAGAAAATATTTACATCAAACATTTCTTTGCTGTTTGTTTGATTAAATTCTCAAAATTTTTCTATATGTCCTATTGCAGCACAATTTATATAACAAGAAAAATCAGTATATGTTTTTTCAATCAATGTAATAGCATTAGAAATGCTTGTTTCATCACGCAAATCTGTAGTAATGTGAATGACTCAGATATCTGGCTTATGCCTTGATAAACAAATTACTTCATACCCTTTTTTCAAAAATAATTTTGATAGCTCGTATCCAAGTCCTTCGCTTCATCATGTGATGATGATTCTGTTCATAATTATTGATTAGTAATTAAAAATTTCTACTTCAATAATTTTTCGAAAATTTCTTGTGCTATTTTAGGGTTGACCTTACCTGCACTTTTCTTCATTAATTGACCGATGAAAAATCATATAACGGTCACTTTCCCTCATTTGTATTGTTCAACTATACTTGCATTATCTTCGAGGATTTGCTTGGCCATACCTTCTAATTCGTTGTTATCTACTGCTGGAGCATCGAATCATTTTTCTTTGATGATGTCTTGTGGATTTTTTCCGGTTTTGAGCATTTCATCCATGATTATTTTGAGTTGGTTTTCTATGAGATTTCCAGCTTGAGCAGCCCTAAAAAATTCTGTCAATGGTGTCTGATTGAAGGGGAGTTCGTTGATGGTTTTGAAATTTTCCTTCATCCATGCGGCGATGGGTCAAGCGATTCGTTTTGCAACTAACTTTCATAAGATTGCTTCGTCGTTTCACTTCTCGCAATGACTTACCACAGAAATAAAATAATCGAGTACTGCTTTGTCGGAAATCAGTGCATTAATATATTCTTTGTTGAATCCATATTCTTCTTTGAATCTTTTAATTATATTGTGTGGAATACTCATTACCTGATCGTTTAATCGTTGAAGCGTTTCATCGCTTAGGCGTAATTGCGGCATATCCGGTTCTGGAAAATATCTGTAATCGAGGGCGTCTTCTTTTGATCTCATGAGATAGGATTCTCCTTTAGCATCGTCTCGTCCTCTTGTCTGTTGCGCGAAGGTTTCTCATTTTTCGTAAAGCGCTTCTTGTCTTGCTTGTTCATGTTCGATTGCTCTTTTGATCATCCCGAATGAGTTGATATTTTTTATTTCTGCTCTGGTACCGAAAGGATCTTTTTCTGATTTTCTGAGAGAGATATTCACATCTACTCTCATCTGCCCCTTTTCCATATCAGCGTCTGAGATATTGTTGAATCTGACTATTCTCTGGAGCTCTTTCAAAAATTCTACGACTTCTTCTGTCGTCTTGAAATCAGGCATAGTGACTATCTCAACTAACGGCGTTCCTGCACGATTGAAATCAATCAATGCTTGTCCTCAGTCATGGATCATCTTTGCGGTATCGTTTTCCATATGTGCGTCTTGGATGTGGATAGTTTTTTCGTTGGTATAATTGTCTAAGAAGAAGGAGACACTCCCTTGGGTATTGGTAGGATGATAGAGTTGGGTGATCTGATAGCCCATAGGGAGATCAGGATAAAAATATGATTTTCTATCAAATTGAGAAAATTCATTGATCTTGCAGTTCAATGCTTTCCCTAGCAATAATGCTTGCTGCAGCACTTCCTCGCTGAGGGTAGGCAGTGCTCCGGGCTGGCCTGTACAGACGGGACAGATGTTCGTGTTTGGCAAAAGAGCATCAAAGTTCTGCTCGTTTTTACACTGACAAAACATCTTATTTGCGCTTTTTAGCTTGATATGTATCTCTAGACCTATAGTTAACAACATGTGTAAATAATTAAGAATTAAGGATTAAGAAATGATGATGAATGTAGTTATTTGGTTTTTATTTTCAATCTCGTATGATTTTATGGATTCAATAATTTTTTAAGCAGAGGATTGATGGTATCTCTTGTCTTTGGTCCAAGATATCACGCAGCTGGATCATTTTGATCAGTAATCAAACTATTGTCAGTTTGAAATTTGTACAATCCTTGCGTAGCATCTGTAGTATTTATTCCAACATTATAGGTTTAAAACCTCCAGCTTCAGCTGGTCATAGAAAAATACAGTGGGAGCAAAACCCTCTTGCCTTCAGGCGGTTGATTATAATACTGGAGTCAAGTTTAGGGTTTTAAATATCAAATACAAGAAATGAAATATAGAAAATCAAGTCATGTAACCTTTGACTGTAGATATCATCTTGTGTGGGTTACTAAGTATAGAAATGATGCAAAAATATAGGGCATATCTTAAGAAATGGTATTGGTCAGAAGATGTTACGTTGCGAGCAAGATGATATTTCATCTGTACAGTATGAGAAATCAACTCAGAAGTAATTAAGAACTATGTCGATTCTCAATGAAAGGAAGATGTACTTTGAATTGAGATTAAACTATAATTGTAGTAAAGCCCCCGCCTTTAGGCGGTTTGGGATCAAAGTTGTTTTATTAGTTGCAATCATTATATTAATTGCATTATTTAATATCAGATAATGGATAATGCTCCCAGTATTCTGTGGGCTTTTTTTTGTATATAATAAAAAAAATCCTCTGCACCTAAAAAGGATTAGAGGAATTTTTATGCACTTGTAGAGATAAGAATATTTTGACTATGTTATTTTTGCGTACAGCGTGTTTTGATAGCAGGATTCTTTATCTTTTCACAGAGTGTCTGATCTTTCGTGCTTTTAGATAATCCTATGTAACACGTATCTTTCATTGAATCATTTTCTATATTATCACAATAGCTAGGATTAGATGATCTGATTGCTTTTTCTTGGATACAGATATCTTTAGTTACAAAATCTCCGCTTCCTAAGCCATTACAATCGTTGATGTCGTTTGATTCTAACTTTTGTCTCGTATTACACATTTTATTACAATTGTCTTTTTTGAGTGCATCACCTGATCCGACAATATCGCATGATTTTGTACATGCATTGAAATTACTTACTGATCTGTCAGTTGTTGCAGTTGTAGTTGTAGGTGTTTGACTTGTCGTTGTAGCTGTACTTGTGGTTGCTTTTTGAGCACAACCTGCCAAAAGAATGGCTGTTGATAGGATCATACCTATACCCATAAATTTTTTCATTAATTTTTTAATAAAAATATAAAAATCATATATTTTGATATATAGAGATATGCCATGATTTTACAAATATTTTTTTATTTGATTTTTTTCATATTTAATTTAAGTTTCATTTAAGGTGATTGTCTATACTTCGTCTATTTTTTTTTATTTAT
>JAHFJL010000065.1 GCA_023245855.1 bacterium | reverse complement strand
GATAAGTTTGGCGGAGAATTCAATGCTTACACCGGAGATGAATATGCTGGATATTATGTAAAATGTGCTCCAGAATTTACGGATAAAGCGATTGATGTCCTTGCAGATATGATGAATCATGCAAAATTCAATACCGAAGAACTCGAAAGAGAAAAAGGGGTCGTTATCCAGGAGCTGAAAATGTATGAAGATAATCCCATGGCAATGGTCATGGAAAAATGGCAGGGGTATTACTTCGGAGACAACAATTATGGCCGACCCATCATAGGAACTGAAGAGAATATCAGATCTTTCACACAAGAGATGCTTTTTGATCACAAAAAAGAACTGTATACCAAAGACAATCTCATTATTGCGATAGCAGGAAAAATCAATGATAAATCAGCGGTCGTCAAGCAATTGGAAAAAGAGTTCGCTACCCTGCTCCCAACAAAGACAAGAGAAAAATTAGCGTATGTAGAGCATATACCTACAGCACATACAGCATTTTACGAGCAAAAAAACGAACAGAATCATCTCGTCATTTCAGCACCTGGATTCAAAGGCGACGATGAGACAAGATACGCAGCAAATGTATTGGCAACTATCCTTTGAGGGAATATGTCTTCGAGATTGTTTCAGAACATCAGAGAAAAGCAAGGACTCTGCTACTATATAAAAGCATCGCATCGAGCCACCCAAGAAGCAGGGACATTTGTTATCAGAGCTGGAATCGATAAACAAAGATTCGATTTTGGAGTAGAAAAGATTTTTGAAGAAATAAAGAAAGTAGCTGAATGAAACATCACGCAAGAAGAATTTGAAAACGCAATCGGGTACAACGAAGGTCAGATCCAAATGGGAATAGAATCATCAGATGAGATGGCAAGTTTTATCGGAAACCAATATCTGCTCTACAAACAGATAGATACTTTAGAAGATACGTTAAAGAAATACAAGAGCCTAACACTTGAAGACATCAAGACCGTCGCTAAGAAACTCAGCAAAGAGAATCTCTATCTCTTCTACATAAAATAAGACGCCGAAACTTCTTTCTCGACCACCCCGACTTCTCGGGGATGTGAGAGTTATACTGAAAATCAGTACACAAGAAGTTTACCCTTAGACTACGCTAAGGACCCTGACGTCGCTTTTATCCCGCTTTAGCGCTTGTCCTTTGCGAAGTCAAAGGGGAATAGGAATATTTCGAAATTCCTATGTGATAAAGTAAATATCCTATATACAGAGAATTTTAAGCGTTATGCTAAGTATATGAGCAAAATCACAGATGATATCTTATCTACGGTAGACATTGTTGATGTCATCGGAAGACATGTTCCTCTCAAGAGGTCAGGAGCTAATTTTTCGGGTTGCTGCCCATTTCACAACGAAAAGACCCCTTCTTTCATGGTATCGCCAAGCAAACAGATTTTCAAATGCTTCTGATGCGGAAAAGGCGGAAACGTAATCACGTTTGAACAAGAGATAGAAAGGATAGATTTTCGAGATGCAGTCAAAGAATTGGCTAAGATAGGAAACATTGATCTCGCAAAATACCAGATAGATCCCAAAAAAAATGATGACCGAAACGATGAAAAAGAGAAGATCAAGCGCATCCACAAAATAGCGCAAAAATTCTTTGTAGACCAGTTGGCAAAGCATCCAGAAGCTAAAAAATATCTCATCGAAAACAGGAAATTAGATGAAAAGACCATCAATGAATTTGGGATAGGATACGCACCAGACTCCCATTATACGATGATCCAAGAGCTCAAAAGCAAAGGATTCAACGACAAGGATCTGATCGATGCATCCCTCGCAAAAAAATCTCAGACCTGAGATGGTATCTATACTTTCTTTACTAACAGAATTACATTTCCTATCTACGACACGATGAATAACGTCGTAGGATTCAGTGCAAGAATCATTGACCCCAAAGACAAACCAAAATATCTCAATAGTTCAGAGCATAAAGCATTCGAAAAATCTAAACTCCTCTACGGACTCAATCTCGCAAAAAGCGAAATAAAAATACACAATTCGCTTATCATAGTCGAATGACAAATGGACGTGATTGGACTTGCAAGAATCGGATATCACCTCGGTGTCGCCACCTGCGGAACAGCGCTTACACAAGAACATTTGAAACTAATAAAAAGATATACTGAAAATATTTTTCTTATGTTTGATAACGATGACGCAGGTCAAGAAGCGAATTTAAGAGCACTTACCTTAGCATATCAAAACAATCTATTTCCAAAAATAATCATACTACCAGAAGGATTCAAAGATATCGATGAGCTCGCGAATACGGAAAAAGGTAAAGAAATATTCGATGAACAGCGAAAAAAAAGTCAGGATGGATTTTCTGTGATTTTCCAAAACCTCAAAAAGAAATTTGATCTCACTTCACCGATTGATAAACAAAAGATACTGAACATATTATTTGAACTGATAATGAATATCGGAACATGAGCAATGCAAAGTCATTATATTCAGCTCTTATGAGAAAATCTCGGAATCAGAGAACATATAATGGAAGCACAATACAAGCAATTTGAAAAAAATGGAGGTAAATTCATTCTTCAACAGATAGCCAGAAAAAATCAAGAACAGAAATATCAGATTAAAAGAGAAATGCTCATAGCAGCATTATTTTACCAGGACTTCATCAGACAATTTATAGAGACACAAGATATTCGGGTATGGCTTCTAGAACTAATACATAGCATCACGACTACCCTGCCAGACAATATCATCACGCAAGCGACAAATGATCCAGGTCAACATGAGACATTACTTGAATTACAGCTTCGACGAGATAAAGAGCTTACAGACAAAGAAGAAGACAAAAAATATCAAGCGATCAAACAGACACTTTTACCAGTAATTCAATGATATATCCAGAGAATCACCAAAGACCCAAATATTTCCAGCGAAACTAAACAACAGATATTGAACCTAACCAAAAAGATTTAACAAACAATTAGATAAATCCTCTGACTTTTGACTTTTGACTTTTGACTTTTGGCCTTGCTCTATTGACTTCACACATCATTTAGTTATGATATTTTCTCAAAATAAAAAAAAATAAAAAAAAATCATCATGGAAAAACAAGAACAACAAGTAGCAACGTACAAAGAGAAAATCCAACGTTTTGTGGGATATCTCAATGACATCAATCCCAATTGGATTGTAAAAAGGTTATGGTTTAAAGACCTAGCAGAATTCAAACTTGGAGAAAACTTTTTAAGTAAAGTTATATTCTCAAAAGAAGAAGGAGACCCTGAAGACAAAAGCGATTTTTATTTAGGGATATACATGTACGCAAGCATCAATTTACAAAGGAAAATTGGAAGCAAACGTGTACTTTGGCAAGAAGGATTCGAAATTGAAGGAGAGCTTAGTAATGAGTACGAAAAAACAGAACATCAAGAAGTTTTGGACTACCTATGGTGGATTACCATTTACAAGATGGCTCTCAAAAAGAACCAATTCAGTAAAAATGAACAGATTATATTAGAAGCGCTAAAACGAAAATTTGGCAAAAGAGTGAAACATGTAGAATCATTATCCTACTAAAAAATCATTATGCATCAGTACGCCTCAGGTATCCCTGAGGTTTTTTTTTACCAAACGAAAAAAAACAGGCCAAGAATAACTCTTGAAATATATAAGGATTTGCCTACATTATAAGC